>NZ_JAQOSR010000123.1:0-28227 GCF_046718885.1 Bradyrhizobium sp. UFLA01-814
CGAGCCGCTCGACAGATGCGTGGTGAAGTCACGGCCGTGCTTGTCGATCTTCGCCACCGTGCAGCCGGTGATGATGGTGATGCCGCGCTTCTCCATCTCGGCGCGAACATGCTTGCGCACGTCCTCGTCGAAGCCGCGCAGGATGTTGTCGCCGCGATAGATCACCGTGACGTCGGAGCCGAAGCCGGCGAAGATGCCGGCGAATTCCAGCGCGATGTAGCCGCCGCCCTGGATCACGATCCGCTTCGGTAGCTCCTTGAGGTGAAACGCCTCGTTGGAGGAGATCACGTGCTCGATGCCGGGCACGATCGGCCCGTGATTGGGCGCGCCGCCGGTCGCGATCAGGATGTACTTCGCCGTCACCTTCTCGCCGGTGGCGAGTCTGATGGTGTGAGCATCCTCCAGCACCGCGCGGGTCTTCACGATCCGTGCGCCCGACTTCTCGACATTGCTGGTGTAGGCGCCCTCGAGCCGGGCGATCTCCTTGTCCTTGTTGGCGACGAGAGTGGCCCAGTCGAACGAGACCTGCCCGATGCTCCAGCCGAACCCGGCCGCGTCCTCGATCTCGTCGTGGACGTGGCTGCCGATCACGAACAGCTTCTTCGGCACGCAGCCGCGGATCACGCAGGTGCCGCCCATCCGGTACTCTTCGGCGACCATGACCTTCGCGCCGTAGCCGGCGGCGATGCGGGCGGCACGAACGCCGCCCGAACCACCACCGATGACAAACAGGTCGACGTCAAACTCGGCCATTTTTGCACCCAACCTTGGCAACCACGCCGAAAATCGGCTCTTGCAACTGGTACCCCTCATCCTGAGGAGCCCGCGAAGCGGGCGTCTCGAAGGATGGAGGCCACAGAGGGGCCTCATGGTTCGAGACGCGCTCCGCGCTCCTCACCATGAGGGTCCAATAGCGCCGCGCGCTCAGATATCCTTGCCGCGCTTCTTCATCTCGGCCTTGAACTGGGCGTTGACGATCACGCCAAACTGCTGCGCCCACTCCTGCATATATCTCAGCGAATCGTTGATTGCCTTGGGCTCGGAGGTCAAAAGCTTCTGACCGAGCGGCGTCTTGTAGAAGATCACGAGATCCTTGAGCTCCTGCTCGGTGAACTCGGCGGCGTAGAGCTGTGCCATACCCTCGCCGATTTCCTTCTCGCTGCCAGCCAGATTCTTGGCAATGACCAGCGCAACCTCGTTGAGATCCTTCTGGTAGTTCAAGTACTGCTGCAGCAGGCCGGTCTTGGTCTTCTCGATGATTCCCGGAACGGCGCCGGCATACATCACCGAGACGTTCTTCATCGTCAGGATTTCCTTGGCGTATCCGATCGCCGCGGGGGTCGACTGCTTGACGTCCTTGGGCATGGGGGGCAGCTGCGGCTGCTGCGCCATCGCCGGTGCGAGCGCCAGTCCAGCCGCCAGGGCCGCAGCCGACAAAAGTCCCGAAAAACGCTTCATTCCAAGTCTCCTTGCTTGCGGCCTCATGGCCGTTCAACAACCCGAATTCCCTGCGCGCCGGCCAGCACGGCGACGCTGCCAAGCCCGATGAACAGGCCGTGTTCGACCACGCCCGGAATCACGCTGAGCAAACCGGCAAGACGCGGCGGATCGCCGATCCGGCCGAGATGGGCATCGACGATCCAGTGGCCGCCATCGGTGACAAAAACGTGACCGTCCTTGCCCTTCCGGACCAGCATTTCGCCTGACACGCCCGCCTCCGAAAACGCCCGCGCCATCGCGGCCTGGGTCGCGGCGAGCCCGAACGGGATCACCTCGACCGGCAGCGGGAAGCGGCCGAGCACGTCGACCCATTTGCTGTCGTCGGCGATCACGATCATGCGATCACTGGCGGCCGCGACGATCTTCTCGCGCAGCAGCGCACCGCCGCCGCCCTTGATCAGGTTGAGCGCGTGGTCGATCTCGTCGGCGCCGTCGATGGTGAGGTCGAGATGGTCGATCTCGTCCAGTGTGGTCAGCGGAACGCCGCAGCGGATCGCATCCGCGCGGGTCGCTTCCGAGGTCGGCACGCCGATCACTTTCATGCCCGAGCGGACCTTCTCGCCGAGCAGCTCGACGAAATGCTTGGCGGTCGATCCGGTGCCGAGCCCGAGCTTCATGCCGTCGCGCACCTCTTCGAGCGCGCGCGCCGCCGCCTGGCGTTTCAGTGCGTCCATATCCACGTGCCGATAGCCCTCGGTTGGTTACGGGCCGCCATCGGGTGGCCCGGCGGGCGCATATCTAGCGTCGTTTTGCAGGCAGGAATAGCGGCAAGCGGACCAGTCTTTAGGCCGAAACGGCTTCCATCGCGGCCAAAATCGCCGAAAAGCGCTGTTCGACCTCGGCCCGCATCCCGGGGTGGGTAAAAATGTAGAATTGGTCGTCGTGGATCGCGGCCAGCACCTGTCCCGCAACCGACGCCGGATCGAGACCGGCCTCCAGGCGGCGCGCGATCTCGGCGACGACGGCGGCCATCGGGCTTGCGGGATCGAGCTGACGCGTCGGGCCGTACTGCTCCGGGCGGTTGCGCCCGCTCTCGCCGATCCGGGTCCGCACAAAGCTCGGACAGAGCACGCTGACGCCAATCCCGAGCGGCCTGAGTTGCATGGCGAGCCCTTCGGACAGGCTGACGACGGCGAACTTGGTCGCCGAATACGGGCTCAGGCCAAGTCCAGCATTCATCCCGGCCATCGATGCCGTGTTGACGATATGGCCGCCCTCGCCGTGCTGGCGGATGTGCGGCAGGAAGCTCCTGATGCCGTGCACGACGCCCATCAAATTGACGTCGATCACCCAGCGCCAGTCGTCGACCGAGATCGGGTCAATGCCGCCGCCGGCCGCGACGCCGGCATTGTTGCAGAGGACATGAACCTTGCCGAAGGCGCGGAACGATGCTTCTGCCGCGCGATCGACGCTCAAGGGATCGGCAACGTCGCAGACCACGCCATGGACATCCGCGCCGCCGGCGCGCAGCGCATCGACGGCCTGGTCCAGCGGACCGGTCTCGATATCGGCAAGCATCACCTTCATGCCCTCGCGGGCGAAGGCGGTTGCCATCGCAAGTCCGATTCCGCTGGCCGCGCCGGTGACAAAAGCAGCTTTTCCGGCAAGTTCCCGCATCTCAGCCTCCCCATGACCCACATCTACTCTTGCATCGCAGCGCCCGGCCCGATAGCCAAAAGCATCATGTCCGCCTCCTCTCCCCCCATCGTCGTATTCGATCTCGACGGCACGCTGGTCGACACCGCGCCCGATCTGATCGCCGCGCTGAACCATGTGCTCGACCGCGAGGGCTTGCGGCCGGTGCCGCTGGCGGCCGCGCGCAACATGATCGGCGCCGGCGCGCGCAAGCTGCTCGAACGCGGGCTCGAGGTGGAAGGACGCGCGGTCAGCGTCGGTGATCTCGATCGCTTGACCAAGGATTTCGTCGACTATTATGCCGAGCATATCGCCGACGGCTCGCGGCCGTTCGACGGGCTCGAGGGCGCGCTCGACCGGCTCGAGGCAAAGGGCCATCGCTTTGCGGTGTGCACCAACAAGCTGGAATGGCTGTCGAGGCTGCTGCTCGGCCGGCTCGGCCTGACCAGGCGCTTCGCCGCGATCTGCGGCGCCGATACCTTCGGCATCGCAAAACCCGATCCGACGTTCCTGCGCGAGACGGTGGCCCGCGCCGGCGGCCGGCTGCCGGGCGCCATCATGGTCGGCGACGCCGGCCCCGATGTCGGGGTCGCAAGGCGCGCCCAGGTACCAGTGATCGGCGTCGATTTTGGCTATACCGACGTTCCGATGACCGAGCTGAAGCCGGACCGGCTGATCAGCCATATGCGCGATCTGCCGGACGCCGTCGCCAGCCTGAGCGCGGCATAGACTTTCCGCAACATACTGATATCGCTTGGCAATATTTAGCCATGCGATTCTGCCATTAACCATCCTTTAACGAACAGGCCCCCCGCTGTTGCGCCTCTGTTTCGACGCACCTATGGTCCGCTCCGGGGATTGTGGCTGATTGCCGCAGTAGAGTGTGGATCATGCGTCGTATCATCGTAATTGCGGCCGCCGGGCTGAGCCTGGCCGGCTGCTCCTCCTTCTCATTGGATTCGTTCAAGTCGGCGCCACCGCCGATGCCGGTGCAGCTGGATTCGAACCCGCCGGGCGCCGACGCCGTGACCTCGCTCGGACCGGGCTGCAAGACGCCCTGCACCGTGTCGATCCCGGCGCCGGAGACCAACTTCTCCGTCACCTTCAACATGCCGAAGTTCCAGCCGGCGACCGTACCGGTCACCGTGACCCGCGTTCCCGGCGACTTCACCACGCCGGCCACCACCACGCTCGATCCGAGTCCGGTGTTCGCCGAGTTGCAGCCGGCCGGCCCGCCGCCGCGCGCGGCGAAGAAGCCGGTGCGGAAGAAGAGGCCGAAGCCGGCTGCCGCTGCGGCGCCCGCCGCCGCTCCGGACTCCGCGTTCCCCGCCCCGAGCGCCGCTGCTCCGGCGCCGGCCGCCGCTCCGTCGCGCTAGCGCGGGCGGCTGCACCGGATTTGCACTGCACAAGAGCCCGGCCCAAAGCCGGGTTTTTGTATTTGTTCGAGACACATCCGCGATTGCGATCATGCATCGCGCGATATGCCTCGCCTATCGCTTTGCATGTTGCGGATCATCCATACGATCATCCCTTGGGACGCATTGTGACAACGCGCCAAGATGCATAGATTGCGGATGCCGGAGCCGATCACGGCGCGGCAGGCAGGAAACAGATTGCAAGGCCCGAACTGAATGAACGGATCCACGCAAGCGCATTCCGACACGCTGTTTCGTCCGATGACCGACCCGTTCGGCCGGACCATCCGTTATTTGCGCGTCTCCGTCACCGACCGCTGCGACCTGCGCTGCTTCTACTGCATGTCGGAAGACATGACCTTCCTGCCGAAGGCCGATCTGCTGACGCTGGAAGAGCTCGACCGGCTCTGCTCGGCATTCGTCGCCAAGGGCGTGCGCAAGATCCGCCTCACCGGCGGCGAGCCGCTGGTCCGCCGCAACGTGATGGGCCTGGTCCGCTCGCTGTCGCGCCATCTGACCACGGGCGCACTCGACGAATTGACGCTGACCACCAACGGTTCGCAGCTGGCGCGCTTCGCCCAAGAGCTGGCCGATTGCGGCGTGCGCCGCGTCAACGTCTCGCTCGACACGCTCGACCCCGTAAAATTCCGGGCCATCACCCGCTGGGGCGACATCGACAAGGTGCTGTCGGGCATCGAGGCGGCGCGGTCGGCGGGACTTGCGGTCAAGATCAACGCGGTCGCGCTCAAGAACATGAACGAGGACGAGATTCCCGCGCTGATGGAATGGGCGCACGGCAAGGGCATGGGCCTGACCTTGATCGAGGTGATGCCGATGGGCGACATCGGCGAAGGCCGGATCGATCAGTACGTGCCGCTGTCCTTGATGCGCGCGCGGCTCGAGAAGCACTACACGCTGACCGATCTGTCCGACGACACCGGCGGCCCCGCCCGCTACGTCCGGGTCGCCGAGACCGGCGGCAAGCTCGGCTTCATCGCGCCGATGACCCATAATTTCTGCGAATCCTGCAACCGGGTGCGGATCACCTGCACCGGCACGCTGCACACCTGCCTCGGCCACGAGGACGCCTCCGACCTGCACCGGCCGCTGCGCGCCTCCGCCGACAACGACTTGCTGGCGGCAGCCATCGACCGGGCCATCGGACTGAAGCCGAAGGGGCATGATTTCATCATCGACCGCCGCCACAACCGTCCGAGCGTCAGCCGCCACATGAGCGTGACCGGCGGCTAGTTTTCAAGCTCCCTCCCGACGCGCGGCCTGTCCCCCGATTACCAAGGCGGGACAACAGTTTGCCGCAGCGTCAATTTGCCCATTTTCCGATTGACGGCGTTCCACGGCGCTGATTTGGTGAATCAGCTTTCACGCTAGTCTGGCCAGCATAGGCCGCTGCCCTCCGTCGGCTCCTGCCGACGATCCCCGGCAGCCAAGAACGGCTGAAGCGGATTTCGGGGGAGGACGAACGTTTGCAACTGCTCCTGAAAGTGAGCCGTGGCTCCGTGCGCATGCGCGCGGCGGCCAGATGATGCTTGAAGAGATATTCGGCGCGCGGATGGCGCGGCCGTGGAGATCGTGATGCGCCCATTGTTGGCATTAAGTCAGGCCATCGACCAACTCAACGAGAAGATCGGCTACATCTGCAACCTGCTGGTGCTGATCTCGTGCCTGGTCAGTGCCGGCAACGCCATGATCCGCTACGCGTTCAGCTACTCCTCGAACGGCTGGCTCGAGGCGCAGTGGTACATGTTCGCGATCCTCGTGATGTTCGGCGCCTCCTACACCTTCAAGCGCAACGAGCATGTCCGCGTCGAGATCATGTATCTGATGCTGTCCGAACGCGGCCAGCTCTGGCTCGACCTGATCGGAACGCTGTTCTTCCTGATCCCGGCCTGCCTCCTGCTCGCCTATCTGTCCTGGCCGTTCTTCTACCAGGCCTATGCGGTCGGCGAGATGAGCGGCAACGCCGGCGGCCTGCTGCGCTGGCCGATCAAGTTCGTTATCCCGTCCGGCTTCGTGATGCTTGCGCTGCAAGGCGTCTCAGAGGTGATCAAGCGGATCGCCGCGCTGCAGGGCTACGTGACCATCGACGCGAAGTATGAGAGGCCGACTCAATGATCACGCTGGAGATGATGCCGCCACTGATGTTCGGCGGCCTGATCATAGCGATGCTGATCGGTTACCCGGTGGCGTTCACGCTCGCCGCGGTCGGCCTGTCGTTCGGGTTCCTCTCGATCTATCTCGGCTTCTTCGACCTGAACTTCCTGCAGGCGATCCCGGGCCGCATCTTCGGCAGCGTGCTGTCCAACGAGCTGTTGCTCGCGATCCCGTTCTTCACCTTCATGGGCGCGATATTGGAGAGATGCGGGCTCGCCGAGGACATGCTGGATTCGATGGGCCAGTTGTTCGGCCCGATCCGCGGCGGCCTCGGCTATTCCGTGATCATCGTCGGCTTCATCCTCGGCGCCATTACCGGCACGGTGGCGGCGCAGGTGATTGCGATGGCGCTGATCTCGATGCCGGTGATGATCCGCTACGGCTACAACATCCGCTACATCACGGGCGTGCTCGCCGCCTCCGGCACCATCACGCAACTTGTCCCTCCCTCTCTCGTCCTGATCGTGCTCGCCGACCAGCTCGGCAAGTCGGTCGGCGACATGTATCTCGGCGCCTGGGGCCCGTCGGTGTTCCAGATCCTGCTGTTCGCCGGCTACACCTTCCTGCTCGGCATCTTCAAGCCGAGCCATGTGCCGGCGGTGCCGGTCGAGGCGCGCACGCTGACCGGTTGGGCGCTGTGGAAGAAGTGCCTGCTCGGCATCATCCCCTCGGCGGTGCTGATCTTCGTCGTGCTCGGCACCATGATGATGGGCCTTGCGACCCCGACGGAAGCCGGCGCCATGGGCGCGGTCGGCGCCATCGTGCTCGCCGCCATCCACCACAAGGATTTCAGCGCCACCGGCAACAAGGTGCTGATAGCAGGCGTGATCGCCGGCGGCATCGGCACCATCATCGCGATGCTCTACAGCGAGAACCTGCTCTTCAAGCTCGCCTTCGCGATCACCTACGCCGCGGTGGTCTGGATCTGCCTCGAGGCCGTCAAGATCCCGGACCTGCGCGACCTGATCAAGCAGGGCTACGAGACCACCATGCGGATCACCTGCATGGTCACCTTCATCCTGATCGGCTCGACCTGCTTCTCGGTCGTGTTCCTCGGCGTATCCGGCGGCACTTGGCTGGAGCACCATCTGACCTCGCTGCCCGGCGGCGTCTGGGGCTTCCTGATCTTCATCAACCTGTTCATCTTCTTCCTGGCGTTCTTCCTCGACTTCTTCGAGATCGCCTTCATCATCCTGCCGATGATCGCGCCGATCGCGCAGAAGGTGCTGGCGCCAGTGGTCGGCCCCGACGCCGCGCTGATCTGGTTCGGCGTGATGCTCTGCGTCAACATGCAGACCTCGTTCCTGCATCCGCCGTTCGGCTTCGCGCTGTTCTATCTGCGCGGCGTGGCACCGAAGGAAGTGAAGAGCTCCGACATCTACTGGGGCGCAATGCCCTGGATCGGCCTGCAGGCGATCATGGTGGCGCTGGTGATTGCGTTCCCGGTCGTCGTCACCGGACTGCTCGACAAGCCGCTCGATGTCGACCTCAACAAGGTCAAGATCGAGGTGCCGCAGATCGAGCTGCCGCCGCTCGACTTCGGCCAGCCGAAGCAGTAGCCGGCATCAGCGCATTCGGCGTGCCCAGAGCATTTCGGTTCTGATTGAATCAGAACCGAGGCTCTGGATTCTCGTTTTGTCGCGTTTTCTTCACGCGAACCGGCGTCCACTTCGCTCGAAAACGCGCTTGCGGGCGCAAGGTACGCCGCTGTTGACGGCGTCGGCGGGGCCTGTGAAGACGGGGATACGGATCGTCCTCCAACTCACAGATCGCCGCCATGCCCCAATTGCATCCCGCCCGCTCGCTCATTCGCCCGCTGATGCTGTCGTTTGCTTTGGCGCTTGCCGCGCCCGCGGCGCATGCAGCTGACCTTCGCGCGCTGGCGCAACAGGAACAGCAGCCGCTGCTCGACACTCTGCGCGACCTCGTGCAGATCGAATCCGGCAGCAAGGACATCGAGGGCCTGAACCAGCTCGCCGAGCGCGTCGCCGGCCAGTTCAAGCAGCTCGGCGGCACGGTCGATATCCTGCAGACCACGGATATCTACCGCCTCGACGACACGCCCGAGAAGATCGGCCCCGCCGTGCAGGCCGTCTTCAAGGGCACCGGCAGCGCGAGGATCATGCTGATTGCGCACATGGATACGGTGTATCTCAGAGGCATGCTGAAGGACCAACCCTTCCGCATTGATGGCGACAAGGCCTATGGGCTCGGCATTGCCGACGACAAGCAGGGCGTCGCCACCATTCTCCACGCCGTGGCGTTGCTGCAGAAGCTGAACTTCAAAAATTACGGTACGCTCACGGTGCTGATCAATGGCGACGAGGAGATCTCTTCGCCCGGCTGGCGCAGCACCATCACGCGCCTCGCCGCGGAGCAGGATGCCGTGTTCTCGTTCGAGGGCAGCGGCACCGACGGTACGCTGCGCCTCGCCACCAGCGGCATCGGCTCGGCCTACCTCACGGTGCACGGCAAGTCGTCGCATGCGGGCGCCAGGCCCGAAGGCGGCGTGAATGCGCTCTATGAGCTGTCACACCAGGTGCTGCAGATGAAGGACCTGTCGAAGCCGGAGCAGGGCCTGAAGCTGAACTGGACGGTGTCCAAGTCCGGCACCAACCGCAACGTGATCCCCGCCGAAGCCATGGCCCAGGCCGATGCGCGTGCGCTCAAGGTGGCGGATTTCGACGAGCTCGAGAAAGCCCTGCAGGACAAGATCAAGAACCGCCTGCTGCCGGACTCCACGGTGGAGGTCAAATTCGAGGTGCGCCGCCCGCCGCTCGAAGCGAGCGACGCCTCGCGCCGTGTGGCCGGCCACGGCAAGACGATCTATCAGGAGCTGGGCCTGTCGCTGAACGTGGCCGAGCGGGCCACAGGCGGCGGCACCGACGCGGCGTTTGCCGCGCTCAAGTCCAGGGGGCCGTGGTCGAAGGCATGGGCCTGTCGGGCTTCGGCGCGCACTCCAACGATGCCGAATACGTGCAGATCAACAGCATCGTGCCGCGCCTGTATTTGACCACGCGCATGATCATGGATCTGTCCGACGGCAAGGTGAAATAGACCGGCAAGGCCGCGGCACGTTCGCGGGCCGGCTCAGGACGCTGCCGGCTCCGGCTTGGCGAGGCGGAAGCTCAGCGTGAACTGGGCGCCGCCCGACGGCAGGTTCTCCACCCGCACCGTCGCATCGTGATCCTCGACGACGCCGCGCACGATCGAGAGGCCGAGCCCGGCGCCGTCGGTGCGCTGGCGATCGCGACGCCAGAAGCGCTGGAAGATCAGGCCCTGCTCGGCGGGCGCAATCCCCGGCCCGCAGTCGCGCACCTGCACCGAACCGTTGTCGTGCACCTCGACATCGACCGAGGTCGCATCGGCGGTATACTTGATGGCGTTCTCCGCCAGATTGAAGATCGCGCGCTGCAGCATCTCCGCATTGCCCCTGACCTGCACCGGACTGTCGGTGCCGCGCAGCGCGATGTCCTTGTGCTGCGCCAGCGCGTAAGGCGCGATCGAGCCGACCACCTCGGCGCACACCGCGCGCAAATCCGCGGTCTCGCCGGGATCAAGCACCAGCGTGTCGAGTTCGGCGATCTCGAGCAGCTGGCTGACGATGCGGCTCATGCTCTCGATGTCGGCATGCAGCTCCCTGGTCCCCTTGGCCGCATCGAGCGTCTCGATCCGGGTTCTGAGGATCGCAAGCGGCGTGCGCAGTTGATGCGCGGCATCGGCCGTGAACTGGCGCTGCACGTGAAAGCCTTCCTCAAGGCGATCGAACGCCTGGTTGACGGCCGTCACCAGCGGCAGGATCTCGCTCGGAATCCCCTCCGTCGGAAGGCGGATATCGGTCCTTGCCGGCCCGATGCTTCTCGCCTCCTCGGAGGCCCGCAACAGCGGAATCACCGCGCGGCGGAAGATCAGGATGTCGGTGGCAAGCAGGATCAGAAGGATCGGGATGGTGATCCAGCCAACCCGCCGGAAGAAATTGGAGACGATGTCGTCGATGATGACGTCACGATGCGACAGATCCTCGGCGACCAGGATGCGCAGCGTCTGACCGCCGAGCAGCCTGGTGACGCTGGCACCGGAAATCCGGTTGGCCAAGGCCGGCAGTCGCGGCGGCTCGCGATGCGACGAAAACAGCAGATGATCGTCGGCATCGTAGATGTCGTAGCGGTAGCGGCCATAGGCGTCGGAATAGAGCCCCCTCAGGCTGTCCGGCAAGTTGAGTTGCACCTTGCCCGTGGCATCGACCGAGAGGTTCTGGCCGAGATCGGCGGCCTGGTCGCGCATCGCTTCGCGATGCAGCTGATTGATCTCCGAATTCAACAACCACAGCAGCAGCAGCGGCAGGAAGATCGCCGCGACCGCGACCGCCACGATGTGCAGGAACACGATCCGCGACGTCAGCGACTTGAAGCGGAACACGCCTACTTCTCCTCCGCCATCAGATAACCGACGCCCCGAATGGTGTGGATGATGACCTTGGCGCGGTGCTCGGTGAGCAGCTTGCGCAGCCGCGACACGTAAACCTCGACCGCGTTCGAGGCGACCTCGCCGGACAGGCCGAAGATGTGGTCCTCGACATTCTTCTTCGGCACCACCCGCCCCTGCCGCCGCAGCAGGATCTCCAGCACGGATGTTTCGCGCGCGGAGAACACATGCGGAGCGCCGTCGACGAACACCTGCTTGCTCTCGGTGTCGTAGACCAGATTGGCGAGCTTCAGCGAGGAGCCGAGCAGCTGGCCGGGCCGGCGCAGGATGGCTTCGAGCCGCGCCACCAGCTCTTCCAGCGCGAACGGCTTCGCCAGATAGTCGTCCGCGCCGCTGCGCAGGCCGCTGACCCGATCCTGCAGGCCGCCCCGCGCGGTCAGAACCAGGACCGGCAGCGGATCGGTCTTGCGGCGAAGCTCCGACAGCACCGACAAGCCATCGCCGTCGGGCAGTCCGAGATCGAGGATCATGGCCGCATAGCTGACGCTGCGCAGCGCATCGCGCGCCTCGGCAACGCTGTTGACGACATCGGACTCGTATCCCGCCGCCATCAGCCCGCTGGCGAGCAGCCGCGAGAGCTCGACATTGTCCTCGACGATCAGAAGGCGCATCGCAGCAATCCAGTCCTCATTCGATCGATCTTCTGCTTGCTATCGTCAAAACAAGACGCATGCGAAGGTGACCTCTCGATGGCGACACAAGCGCATGTTGCTCCAGCTAGTGTTACTGCCCTGAGAACAGATACCGCCTCCCCGCTGCAATCAAAATCCACGCCAGGCGCCTTTGATTGCGCCCGTGTAAGGCTGACGTCAGCTAGCCATGATAACATAACGGATTGCGCGTTCGCGCCCGGAGGGAGATCGAGAACTGGCAGCTGCCGCCACGGCCAGCGACCGGCGGTCAGGCGTCTTCGCAAGCCGCGTTACGCCGCAGCCGTGATCACGGCATGGAAAAGCCCCGGAGCTTTCGCTCCGAGGCCGATTTCTGTCTTCCTGTCCAACTCGCAGCAATTACGCCTGCGAGTGGCGCGCCATGAAATTGTCGTAGCCGACCTCGGCGACCTGGAACCATTGATAGCCGTTGTTGGAGAACGAGGTCAGCGAGTCATAGACCTTCTTGAAGTTGGCATTGGTCGCGGAAACCTCGGCATGCAGCTCCTTGGCGGCCTTGAAGGAGGCCTCCATCACCGCAGCCGGGAACGGACGCAGCTTGGTGCCGACCGCGAGCAGCTTCTTCAGTGCGATCGGATTGGCCTGGTCGTAGCGCGCCATCATCCAGTTGTTGGCGAGATGGCCGGCCTGCTCGAGCACGAACTGATAATGCTTCGGCAGCGCGTTCCACTTGTCGAGGTTGATCATCGCCACCAGCATGGGGCCGCCTTCCCACCAGCCGGGGAAGTAATAGTTCGGCGCGACCTTGTAGAAGCCGAGCTTCTCGTCGTCGTAGGGACCGACCCACTCGGCCGCATCGATGGTGCCCTTCTCCAGCGCCGGATAGATGTCGCCGCCGGCGAGCTGCTGCGGCACCGCGCCGAGCTTCTGCATCACCTTGCCGGCAAAGCCGCCGATGCGAAATTTGAGGCCCTTGAGATCGTCGACGCTGTTGATCTCCTTGCGAAACCAACCACCCATCTGGCAGCCGGTGTTGCCGGCGAGCAGCGAGGTGACGTTGTAGCTCTTGTAGAACTCGTTGAGCAGGTCCTTGCCGCCGCCCAGCATGAACCAGGCCTGGTTGAGGCGCATGTTGGGTCCGAACGGCACCGCGGAGCCGAAGGTGAAGGTCGGGTCCTTGCCGAAATAATAATATGGCGCGGTGTGCCCCATCTCGACGGTGCCGTTCTGCACGGCGTCGAGCACCTGCAGGCCGGGCACGATCTCGCCCGCAGCAAAGGTCTGGATCTGGAATTTGTTGTCGGTCGCTTCACCCACCGCCTTCGCCATCAGCTCGGCGCCGCCGTGCAGCGTGTCGAGCGACTTCGGCCAGCTCGTCGTCAAGCGCCACTTGAGCTCCGGCATCGACTGCGCGATCGCGGGAGCTGCGACCGTGGCTGCGCCGGCGACGCCCAGACCCGTGACCTTGATGAAATCTCTTCGCTTCATTTGAATCCTGCCCTGTTCGATTGTGTTGTCCGAGCGTCGACTGCTCTTGATCGTCGCGCCGCTTTTCTTTGCCGTCATGACCGGTGACCGATCACACGCCGCCTTCGTGCCGAGGCTTCGGATGCGAGCATGGAACATCCCCTTCCCGAATGCCAGACGCAAAAAACCCGGCCTCGTTGCGGAGGCCGGGTTATTTTTGCTCGAAGGTCGTGGCGGGCTTCGATCCTAGGACCGAAGCCCTTGGTTCTTGTTTGCCTGCGTTCTCTCTACGCGAACGCTCATCCGAAACGCCGTGCCGATCAGCCGCGGGTGCGCGAGCGGATCATGAAGCTGTCGAAGGTGTATTCGGCGACCTGCCACCACAGATACTGGTCGGAGCGGTAGGCCTGCATGGCCTCGATCGACTTCTTGAAGTCGGCATTCTTGGCCGAGATTTCACCCCACAGCTCATTGGTCGCCTTGAGGCAGGCCTCGAGCACCTCGTTGGTGAACGGACGCAGCTGCGTGCCGCCGGCAACCAGCCGCTTCAGCGCGGAGGGGTTCTGCATGTCGTAGCGCGCGGCCATCCAGCTGTTGGCGTTGGCGGCGCCGTTGGCCAGGATCGCCTGGTAGTTCTTCGGCAGCGCGTTCCACTTCTCCAGGTTGACGAAGGAGTGCACGGTCGGACCGCCTTCCCAGAAGCCCGGATAGTAGTAGTACTTGGCGACCTTCTGGAAGCCGAGCTTCTCGTCGTCATAGGGACCGACCCACTCGGCCGCGTCGATGGTGCCCTTTTCGAGCGCCGGATAGATGTCGCCGCCGGCGAGCTGCTGCGGCACCACGCCGACCTTCTGCAGCACCTGGCCGGCAATGCCGCCGATGCGCATCTTCAGGCCCGACATGTCGGCGACGGTCTTGATCTCCTTGCGGAACCAGCCGCCCATCTGGGTGCCGGTGTTGCCGGTCGGGAAACCGATCACGCCGAACTTCTTGAAGAACTCGTTGCCGAGCTCCTGGCCACCGCCCTGATACCACCAGGAGTTCTGCATGCGGGCATTGAGACCGAACGGCACCGAGGCGTAGATCGCGAAGGTCGGGTCCTTGCCGACATAGTAGTAGGCGACGGTGTGCGACATCTCGACCGTGCCGTTGGAGGTCGCGTCCAGTGCCTGCAGGCCGGGGACGATTTCACCCGCCGCGAACACCTGGATCTGGAACTTGTTGTCGGTCATTTCGGCGACGTACTTGGACAGCTCGACGGCACCGCCATAGATGGTGTCCAGCGACTTCGGGAAGCTCGAGGTCAGGCGCCACTTGATTTCAGGCGAGGACTGCGCGATCGCCGGCGCGGCAACCGCCGTCGCGGCAGCACCGGCCGCAGAAACTTTCAAAAAATCACGACGCTTCATCGTAAGACTTCTCCTTCAGGGGCGTTTCCCAGTGACCGCAAGCAGTTCTCCGGCAGGCGCGTGAAGGCCTGCCGAGGCGCTCTGGGTCGGCCCTTTAACACGGAAGGCGGCGTCACGGAAACGCGACAATGGCATGACCGCGCCAATTAAACGAAAGTCTGATGAGGCTGGAAATCAGCCGGAAAATACGCCTTCCGGCGGCGACGATGACGCCTCGCAGGTGGCCGCGCAGCTGCCTCCAACCGCGCGGTAAATCGCCGCGTGCGGGCCGTCCGGTCCGCGCTCAACCACCGGGTTGCCGGAGCGATCAGCGCCGCGTCGTCTCCCGCGCCTTCTTGGCTTGATCGGCCAAATACCGCCCGCGCCGGATCCAGCTTTGCGCGGTTGTCTTGCTGACGCCATACGTCTTGGCGATCACCTCGGCAGCCTCGCCGATCGAGTCGGATTTCTTGGCCATGTTGAATGCCAGCCGGGAGGCCTCTGCGCGCTTCTCCCGCGTCAGATGTTTGCGGTGCTGTTTGTTTGCTTCGCGTGATGCTGCCATGTCGATGGTCGCCTCACGGCCCCTTCCCGCAGTTTTGGCTTCACCCGTGGCCGCCTTCCGCTGATCGAAGGGTGGTACGATTCGGCCACTCCTGCATAAACATACAGGCCGGAACCGATTCAGCAATCGTCCAAAGGCACCAAGGGCCACAGGCCTGTGAAGAAGGCCCGCCGGGCGCCCGACGGTTCGAGGCCGATCGGCCCAGCGGGACGGCAGCGCAGGCTCAGGCTGCCGCGATGACGCCTTGCAGCTGCTCGCGGACCTTGCCGCCGATCGCGCGGTAGATCGCTGCGTGCGGGCCGTCCGGTTCGCTCTCGACCACCGGGTTGCCGGAATCGGAGGCCGTGCGGATCGCGATGTGCAGGGGGATTTCGCCGAGGAACGGCACCCCCAGCTTCTCGGCCTCGTGGCGGGCGCCGCCATGGCCGAAGATATCCGAGCGGGTGCCGCAATGCGGGCACTGGAAATAGCTCATGTTCTCGACGATGCCGAGCACCGGCACGTTGACCTTCTTGAACATCGCCAATCCGCGCCGCGCGTCGATCAGCGAGAGGTCCTGCGGGGTCGAGACGATGACGGCGCCCTTGAGCGGGACGTTCTGCGCCAGCGTGAGCTGGGCATCGCCGGTGCCGGGCGGCATGTCGACCACGAGCACGTCGAGCGTGCCCCAGGCGACGTCGCGCAGCATCTGGGTGATCGCCGACATCACCATCGGCCCGCGCCAGATCATCGCGGTGTCCTCCTCGACCAGGAAGCCGATCGACATGATCGACAGGCCGAAGCGCTGCAGCGGGACCATCTTCTTGTCGTCATTGAGCTGCGGCTTCTCGCGGATGCCGGTCAGCCGCGGCACCGATGGGCCGTAGATGTCGGCGTCGAGCAGCCCGACGCGCAGGCCGAGGTCGCGCAGGCCGAGCGCGAGGTTGAGCGCCGTGGTCGACTTGCCAACGCCGCCCTTGCCGGAGGCAACCGCAATGACGGCGGAGATGCCGGGGATCTCGGCCTGCCGGGCCATCGGCGATTGCCCGCCGGGCGGATGCGGATGACGATGGGCGGACGCCGGCGGGACGCCGCCGGCCGGCCGCGGCGCCGGCGCTGCACCGCCCGCCTTGCGCTCGGCGGTCAGCGCGATCATCGCGACGCTGACGCCGGGAATGGCGCGCACCGCGTTCTCGGCCTGCGCACGCACACTCTCCCAGGCGCGCGCCTCCGCGGCGTCGACATTGATCGAGAAGAAGACCTTGCCGTCGGTGACCGTGATCGCCGACAGCACATTGGCGTTGGTCAAGGCCGTGCCGCGTGGCGACATCACCTTGGCAAGGCAATCGAGAACCTGTTGCTGCGTCACGCTCACCGCGCATCTCCTGGGCATTTTAGTCGGCATGATCTTGTTCGGAAAACCGCTTCGCACTTTTCCGGATCATGCCCAAGAGACGACCCATAGAGCGTTGCAGCGCAAAAGGCTACCTCGCTCCGACGTCGTCCCGCCGCTCGGCCGGCGCAGCCGAGCCGCCTTCCTTGGCGGCCTCGTAGTTCAGCTCGATCATGACCCCGTTGGGGTCGTTGACGAAGATCTGCCAGAGATCGCCGCCGGGAACCTGGCGTGAATCGAATTCCATGCCCTTGGACTGAAGCCGCTGCCTCATCCCATCGAAGCCCTGGCTGGCAAAGGCGACGTGATGGACGACGCCCGAGTCAGGCTTTTGTGCCTCATCGGTCGCCGAAATATCGACCAGATGCACGACCGCCTTGCCCTCGCTGTACATCCACGCACCGGGGAACGCGAAGTTCGGCCGCGCGCCCTTTTCCAGGCCCAGAATGTCCTCGTAGAACCGCACCGTGGCGGAGAGATTCCGGGTCCGGATATTGAAATGATCGAGCACACCGACGCTCATGCCCATGCGAGACACTCCCTTTTTTGTGAAGTTCGTTGGTGGGCCAATCCTAGCACAAAACCGCCTTCTGCCATCCCACCAAGGCCGTTGCCCTCCGCTGCACAGGGGGTATGGTGCGGCTCCTTCCATGGACGGAATGCCCTGCCCGCCGCGACGTTTTCCGGCGGTCTCAAGGGGCGATCACCACGGCAAATCACAAGGTAACAGACATGGCTAAAGTCGCTTTCCTCGGTCTCGGCGTAATGGGTTTCCCGATGGCGGGGCACCTCGTGAAAAAAGGCGGCCATGAGGTCACCGTGTACAACCGGACCGCGGCGAAGGCGAAGGAATGGGCCGACAAGTTCGGCGGCAAGACGGCGCCGACCCCGAAGGCCGCCGCCGAAGGTCAGGATTTCGTGATGTGCTGCGTCGGCAATGACAACGACCTGCGCGCGGTCACGATCGGCCCCGACGGCGCCTTCGCCGGGGTCAGGAAGGGCGCGACCTTCGTCGATCACACCACCGCCTCCGCCGAGGTCGCCCGCGAGCTCGATGCCGCCGCGAACAAGGCCGGCTTCAAATTCGTCGACGCGCCGGTGTCCGGTGGCCAGGCCGGCGCCGAGAACGGCGTGCTGACGGTGATGTGCGGCGGCAGCGAAGACGCCTATGCAGGCGCGGAGCCGATCATCACCGGCGCCTATGCGCGGATGTGTAAATTGCTCGGCCCGGCCGGCGCCGGCCAGCTCACCAAGATGGTCAACCAGATCTGCATCGCAGGTCTGGTTCAGGGCCTGTCGGAGGGCATCCACTTCGCCAAGAAGAGCGGCCTCGACGTCGCCGCCGTGATCGAGACCATCTCCAAGGGCGCGGCGCAGTCCTGGCAGATGGAAAACCGCTACAAGACCATGAACGAGGGCAAGTACGATTTCGGCTTCGCGGTCGAGTGGATGCGCAAGGATCTCTCGATTGCGCTCGCCGAGGCCCGCCGCAACGGCGCCACCCTGCCCGCCACCGCGCTGGTCGACCAGTTCTATGCCGAGGTCGAGAAGATGGGCGGCAAGCGCTGGGATACGTCGAGCCTACTCGCCCGTCTGCAGCGCTAACGCTTCCCACCATCTCGTCATGCCCGGGCTTGTCCCGGGCATCCACGTCTTTGGATCCACGAGAAGCAAGACGTAAATGGCCGGGACAAGCCTGGCCATGACAACATGGAATTGTCGGACCTGGCGTGCGCGTGTGCGCCCGCCATCGCGCCCCCGGCGCAAAGGTTAATTTAACTCCCCGTTTACGCTTTTCCTTAGCTCTTTAAGTCATCGCTTAATGATTTAGCGTCACAGATAGACAATGCAAAAGGCCCGCGCGGTTCGCTGGCAGGATTTGTGTTGTTGATGAGTAATCCCGCAGAAAAGCCTGAAGTTGTAGCGCTTCCGGCAGGACCTCAGGTGACGGTGCCGGTGAACAGCCGGCGCGTCGCCGCGCAGCGGGTGCGCGAGGCGCGGGATCGGTTAACGTCAACCAGTGGAACCCGCCCGGCGTTCGACGCCGAACTGCTCCGCCAATACGCCCAGACCCGCATGTCGGCGTCCTACGTCGTGATGCTGCTCGTGGTGGCAACCGGCGTGCTGTTTGGCCTCTGGATGAAGCCGATCGTGGCCGGCGCCTGGACGATCGGCATCCTCTGCGTCCATCTCGCCATCATCCGCAGCTGTTCCCGCTTCCTCGCCGAACCAACCTCGGTCGCGGTCACCCGCAAATGGCGGACGCGCTTCGTGCTGCTCGACCTGCTCTACGGCCTGTGCTGGACCGCGATCCTGATCCACCCCGCCGGGCGCGATCTCGCCTCCAACACGCTGATGATGTTCCTGATGCTGCTGGTGATCGCGGTCTCCAGCATGCTCGCCGCGAGCCTGCCGATCGCAGCCCTTGCGGCGACTGTTCCGGTGACGGTCGGGATCGCGCTCGACCTTGTGCTCAACGGCGCGTTCGACAATTACGTGTTGGCCCTGCTCGCGCTTGCCGCCGAAGGTTATTTTGCTCTGCTCGCGCACCGCCTGCATTCGACCACGCTGGCGACGCTGGAGGCCCGCGCCGAAAAGGATGCGCTGATCGGCGAACTGGAGCAGGCCAAGGCGATCTCCGACGAGGCGCGCCACCGTGCCGAATCCGCCAACGTCGCCAAGTCGCGCTTCCTCGCCCAGATGAGCCACGAACTGCGCACGCCGCTCAACGCCATCCTCGGCTTCTCCGAGGTGATGAAGAGCGAGATCTTCGGCGCGCATACCGTTCCCGTGTACAAGGAATATTCCGCCGACATCCATAATTCCGGCGTGCATCTGCTCAATCTCATCAACGAGATCCTCGATCTGTCGCGGATCGAGGCCGGTCGCTACGAGCTGAATGAAGAGGCCGTGGCGCTGGTGCATGTCGTCGCCGACTGCCACCACCTGTTGAAGCTGCGCGCCTCCAGCCGCGGCATCACCATCCACGAGGTGTTCGAGCACGGCATGCCCAGGATCTGGGGCGACGAGCGCGCCATCCGACAGGTCGTGCTCAACCTGCTCTCCAACTCGATCAAGTTCACGCCGCAGGGCGGCGAAATCTGGCTGAAGGTCGGCTGGACCGCGTCGGGCGGGCAATATCTGAGCGTCAAGGACACCGGAAGCGGCATCGCCGAGGACGAGATCCCGGTTGTGCTGGCCTCCTTCGGCCAGGGCTCTAACTCGATCAAGTCGGCGGAACAGGGCGCCGGCCTTGGCCTGCCGATCGCGAAAAGCCTGATCGACATGCATGGCGGCACCTTCACGCTGAAGTCGAAGCTGCGCATCGGCACCGAGGTGATCGTGACCTTGCCGCCGGAACGGGTGATGAGCGCGCTGGCGCCGATGGCGGAAGAAGCGCCGCCGATGCAGCCGCCGGAGCCCGTCGAGCCCACGATGGGCGCCGACCGGAAACGTGTGCGCCGCAAGTCGATCATGAGTGCCGGCACCGGATTGTAGAGCATGTCGCGGAAGATCGTGACGCGGTTATCGCTGGAGCCCTTTCCGTTCCGATGGATTCGGAACGGGGCTCTAGACTTTGGTTCTCACGCGTTTTCTTTACGCGAACCGGTCTTCATTTCGCTCGAAGACGCTTTGGCAATAAACCCAAGACGTTCGCGCCAGAACCATGCTCGCGACAAAAAGCCGAGGCGTGATGCAGCATCCCACGTCAGCCGGCTTGCACCGGCCGCCGAAACCGTTCAACACTTGAACAATGAGCTCAGAGACGCCGTGTATCGCAGTCTGCATGATGGACCCCAGGACGAAGCTCTGCTTCGGCTGTGGCCGCACGCTTCCGGAGATCGCGCGCTGGCACAAGATGGACCGCACGGAGCGGCTGTCGGTGATGGCGACGCTGCCGGCGCGCATGGCCGAGGCTGGGCTCGAGCGCATGGAGCCGCGTCCGAAGCGCGCGTGATCGGCGTTGCGGCGGGAGTTGCGCCGTGACCCGTATCCTCCTCGTCATCGTGCTGCTGATGGCAACCGCCGGCGCCGTCGTCGCCTATGGGGACCCCGAGCAGATCGCCCGCGCCAGGGAAAATCTCACCCAGATCTTCGGCCGCAGCATTATCGCCTCAGCCTCCACCCCCAGCTCCGCCCCCGCGGTGCAGATTGCGCGCGGCCAGGGCGGTGAGTTCGCGTTCCGCGCCAAGATCAACGGCGTCAGCGCCCCGATGGTGATCGACACCGGCGCGACCTCGGTCGTGCTCACCTGGGAAACCGCGAAAGCGATCGGGCTGCCGATCGATATGCTCGAATACAATGTCGACCTCGAGACCGCCGGCGGTCACACCAAGGCGGCGCGGCTGACGCTCGACCGGCTCGCAGTCGGCAAGCTGGTCGAGAAATCGGTGCCGGCGCTGGTGGTGCAGCGCGGGCAGATGAAGACCAATCTGCTCGGCATGAGCTTCCTCGACCGGCTCGAGAGCTGGGGCGTTCGCGCCGACACGCTGAGCCTGACCGGCTATCCCGACGTCACCGGCAGTATCAACACCTCAAGCCGCCATCGGCGCCCGCGCACGGCTGTTGATTAGGCTGCGCCTGCGCTCACGCAACGAAGGCCAGGGGCGGTTTGATGCCGCCTCCTCCGCAAGCACGTGGCACTCCGGGGCGCAGATCCACAAATCACACCTGATGGCCGCTCGCTGTCCGATGCGTGCGCGATGCGGATCAACTTCCGCAGTGAAATGACGCAACGAACCGACCGCATGAGTGATCTGCAGTCGCACTGTCGAAACGAAGATTGTACGGTGCACGAAAACTGGCTCTACTGAGTTTCACTATCTGCTCCGGCATGTCGGCACGCGACGTATCTGATGACGACACGGTCAGAGACTAGAATTTCCGATCCTGCATGCCACGCGGCAAGGAAATTTCCGAGATAAAGAGAAAACAGCATCAAGCTACTGTTTGGCCAGGCGGGGCAACCATGAACGTTCGATCCGGTTTTCTGGACTCCATCGGCAACACGCCGTTGATCAGGCTGCGCGCGGCATCGGAGAGCACGGGCTGCAACATTTACGGCAAGGCCGAATTTCTTAATCCGGGCGGCTCGATCAAGGATCGTGCAGCCCTCGCCATCATCAACGACGCCGAGCAGCGCGGCCGGCTCAAGCCGGGCGGTGTCATCGTGGAAGGCACGGCCGGCAATGTCGGCATCGGCATTGCGCTCGTGGCCAATGCGCGCGGTTATCGATCCGTGATCGTGATGCCCGACACGCAAAGTCAGGAAAAGAAAGACATGCTGCGGCTGTGCGGCGCCGATCTGCGCCTGATGCCCGCCGTGCCATCTTCCCATCCGGACCACTATGCACGCTATTCCGGTCGCCTCGCCGAGGAACTGGGCGCATTCTGGGCAAATCAGTTCGACAACGTCGCCAACCGCGACGGCCACTATCGCACGACCGGCCCCGAGATCTGGCACCAGACGGATGGAAGGATCGATGGCTTCACCTGCGCCGTCGGCAGCGGCGGGACGTTGGGTGGCATCGCGCTCGCCCTCAAGGAGCGAAACCCCGACGTGAAGATTGCGCTGAGCGATCCGATGGGCGCCGCCCTCTACAACTGGTTCACAAGGGGTGAGCTGACGACAGAGGGTGAGTCGATTACGGAAGGCATCGGCCAGGTCCGTGTGACGAAGAACCTCGAGGGCACGCCGATCGACATGGCCTACCAGATCACTGATGAGGAGGCGCTACCCGTCCTGTTCGACCTGGTCGCGCATGAGGGGTTGGTTCTGGGTGGCTCGAGCGCGATCAACATCGTGGGAGCGATACGGCTTGCACGCGACCTCGGCCCAGGCAAGACCATCGTCACCATCCTTGCGGACGGTGGCCAGCGCTACCAGTCGAAACTCTTCAATCCGGACTTCCTCCGCAAGAAGAATCTCCCGCTCCCGCCCTGGATGATGTGAACGGGAGCCAACCCGACGCAATCGCTCCGGAGGCCTCAACCCGGTGCTACCGGTCGTCGTCGTGGATCGACGACGGGTGCCGGCACAGCGGCGTAACCTGGATCTCCATGAACGGAAACAGCGGCAGGCTGGACAGGATATCGTGCAACTCCTGCGCGCCAGACACGTCGAAGATGCTGACATTGGCGTAGCGCCCCGCCACCCGCCACAGATGACGCCAGGCCCCCGTGCGCTGCAATTCCATGGCGCGGACCCGTTCCGCCGCCTTCAGCGCGTCGACCTTCTCGACCGGGAGATCGTGCGGAATCCGCACATCCATTTCGACGTGGAACAGCATGATGATGAACTCTCTCAGCAATGGGGTGAAACGGCGTGGAGCCGCCGCAAGATCGCGGCGGCTCCATTGATCGGTCTATCAGATCGTCAGCCTTGTCGTCAGCCTTGCACCAGACCGCGGCTGACGAGGTTGATGTCGTCGGGGTTGACGAGGTCCTTCGCCGTCCAACCGGAGACGTCGTAGTCGCTCATGCAATTGCGGACGAAATCTTGCATGGCGCCGAGGTCGCCGGTGGCACTCGCGGCCATCAGCGTCTCGACGCGCAGGTTCTCGTAATTGCCTGCATAGTTGCGCTCGTAGAGCTCATGCCGGCCGCCGAACTCGGAGCCGACCGCGTCCCAGAGCAGCTTCAGCAGCTTGATCCGGTCGATCGCGGCATAGCCGTTGGAGCCGCGCACGAAGCGGTCGAGATAGGGCCGGATCGCCTCGCTCTCCAGATCGGCCGAACTCGACGGCAGATAGATCAGGCCGCTCGCGACATGACGCTCGATCAATTCCTTGATCCGCGGATAGGCCATCGGTGCGAACACGCGATAGGCCAGCCCGTAGTTCAGGTTCGGCAGATTGTAGCCATCGGTCCCCTGCCAGGCGATCGGCGACTTCACCATCGCATCGGCAATCCCGTGGAACAGATTGCGCCAAGCGATCACCTCGCCCACTGCCGTCTGCACGCCGCGGAAGTCCTTGGATCCAGTCGCCTCGACCGCCATCGAGAACAGGCCGGCGATGAAGTCGAGCTTGACGGCAAGCCGCGTCACGCCATGCAGCGTGAACCGCGGGATGAAGCCCGACGCCGGAAAGAACTGGTTGATCTTGTCGACGTCGCCATAGATGAAGACGTTCTCCCAGGGCACCAGCACCTTGTCGAACACGAGGATCGAGTCGTTCTCGTCGAAGCGGCTGGACAGCGGATAGTCGAACGGCGAGCCGGTCGCCGCCGCGGTGAATTCGTAGGACGAGCGGGCAATCAGCTTGATGCCCTTGGCATCCATCGGCGCCGTGAAGATCAGCGCGAACGACTTGTCCTTGATCGGAATGCCGTAGTGGGCGATGAAATTGTAGTGCGTCAGCGCCGAGCCGGTCGCCACCACCTTCGCGCCCGACACGATCAGGCCGGCGTCGGTCTCCTTCTCGACATGCATGAAGACGTCGCGCACCTCCTCGATGGCGCGGTCGCGATCGATCGGCGGATTGACGATGGCATGATTCCAGAAGTCGAGGCGCTCCTGGGTCCGGGCATACCACTTTTTTGCATTGCCGGCGTAGTCGCCGTAGAAGCTCGAATTCGCCCCCAGCGTGCCGAGGAACGACGCCTTGTAGTCTGGCGAACGGCCCATCCAGCCGAAAGAAACCTTCTGCAATTCGGCGATCGCATCGCGGCCCTTGACGAGGTCGTCAGCCGTTTTCGAGCCGAGGAAGAACGGATGGGTCAGCTGTCCCGAGCCGGTGTCGGTCAGGACGCCGATCTGATCCTTCTTCTCATGGAAGCGGTCGTACCAGCGCGCCACCATCCGCGCCGAATTGCGAAAGGCGGGATGCTGGGTGACGTTCTTGACGCGCTCGCCGTAGATGTAGATTTCCCGGCCGTCCTGGATACTGTCCAGGAATTCCGTACCGGTATAGACGCTGGTCGTTGACGCAGGCACGTCGGCCCGCAGGGCTGCCGCAGTAGTCATGGGTTTCTCCTCCGCTTGTGTCGTTGGACCGGCGGCGTTGCCACACCGGCCCCAAGACCATCTCGTCACGCTCTTGGACGGCGTGACATCGGAGGAAACGCTACGCGCTCACCCGGAGCAGGCGAAAGGTATCACACCATACCGCGCGGACCGGCCCGGCTCGGGCTATGACTCGATGGCGCGGACCGGACGGCAAGGATCGTTCGGCCGGCGCAACGCCGCAGCTGACGCAGCACGGCAAGGGAGCGAAACCGGAGCGAGCCATGGCCACGGGTTTAGGCACGGGTTTTGACAGCGCTGCTGTCGCTTTCCATCGCGATGGGGAATTGGCCCTCGACGCCTGCGTCGTGACCATCGGCGCATTTGACGGCGTCCACCGCGGCCATCAGGAACCGCTGCGGCAGACCATCGCGGCAGCGCGGCGCCGCGGCATTCCAGCCGTGGTCTACACCTTCGATCCGCCGCCAAAGGTGTATTTCGGTCAGGCCGAGCCGCTGATTTCGCTTCGCGAAAAGCTCGAGCGCATCGCAACATTCGCGCCTGACCACGTCGTCGTCGCCGATTTCAACCAGATCTATGTCCGGCGCACCGCGCTCGATTTCCTCGCCGAGTTGCATAAGCTGCAACCGCGTGAGGTGATCGTCGGCGAGGATTTCCGCTTCGGGTCCTGCAAGGGCGGCACCGCCCTGCTGCTGCGGCAGCCCTTCAACACGCGCATCCTGCCGCCGGTGCGCTGTGGCAATGGCGAGATCGTCTCCAGCAGCCGGATCCGGAGCTTGCGGCAATCCGGCCTTGCCGCCGCCGCGGCGACGCTGGAGAACTGGAGAGATATCGTGACCGCGCCACCGGCCGACCGATCCGGTTTGGCCCAACTTGAGGTCGCAAGCCGATGACCGCCATCGATCCGCGAGAGTTGCGCAATGCCTGTGGCCAGTTCGGCACCGGCGTCACCATCATCACGACGCATTGCGAGGGCCGCGATCACGGCATGACGGCCAACGCCTTCATGTCGGTCTCGCTCGATCCGCCGCTGGTCGCGATCTCGATCGCGAAAAGCGCGAAGATGCTCGGCAACATCCAGAAGACCGGCCGCTTTGCGGTCAGCATCCTTGCCGAGGGCATGGAGGATTTCGCCTGGCATTTCGCCGGCAAGCCAAGGCTCGACCTCTGCGACGTCTTCGAACGCCGCAACGACCTGCCTGTCATCGCTGACGCGGCGGCATATTTCGTGACCGATCTCGCCGATGAGATCGTCGCCGGAGACCACACGATCTTCCTCGGCCACGTCCGCGAGATGTCGCTGGAGCCCAGCAAGAAGCCGCTGCTGTTCTTCCGCGGCCGCTTCGGCGGCCTTGCCGATCCGCACCCTGCGCCCACGACGCTGGAGAATGCCGCTTACGAATTTGTCTGGTGAGACCAGCGACCGATATTCCCGAAAACGGGGATGCAAGTTTGAGCAAACTGCAAGAAAAGGAGGAAACGACCATGCTGAACGTCAACAAGGACACCATCACCGACCACGTGATCGCCGCGCTCTCGAAGGACATTCCGGATCGCAACCGTCAGATCATGACGAGCCTGATCCGCCACATGCACGACTTCTGCAAGGAGGTCGACCTGACTTTCGCAGAGTGGTTCGCCGCGTGCGAATTCCTGCGCCGCGCCGGCGACATCTCGGACGAGAAGCGCAACGAGTTCATCCTGATCGCCGACATTCTCGGCGTCGAGGTGCTGGTCGACATGCTCGATCACCGGGTCACCGACGGCGAGAGCGAATCCACCGTGCTGGGGCCGTTCTATAGGGAGAATCCGCCGGTGCTGGCCAAGGGCGCCTCCATCATCAAGAAGACGTTCGACAACGCGCAGACCGTCAAGGTCAGCGGGCGCATCAGCGACACGGCAGGGCGGCCGATCGAGGGCGTCACGATCGACGTCTGGGAAGACGCGCCGAACGGCCTCTACGACCTGCAGGATCCGGAACAGCCGGCCTACAATCTTCGCGGACGCTTCACGACCGACGCCAACGGCGAATATGCCTTCGTGGCGCTCCGCCCCGAGCCCTACCCGATCCCCTATGACGGCGCCGGCGGCGAGCTGCTGAAGTATATGGGCCACCATCCCTGGCGTCCGGGCCACATCCACTTCATGCTTTCGAAGGACGGCTATCAATCGCTGATCTCGCAGATCTACGATTCCGAGACCAAGTATCTCGACAACGACTCGGTGTTCGCCGTGAAGCAGAGCCTGATCGGCAAGTTCGCCAAGGCCCCCGCCGGCGCCGACACCGATCTGGTTCTCAGCTTCGACTTCAAGCTCAAGAAAGCCGCCGTCGAACGGCTCGTCGCCGCCGAATAATGCCCGTTACGTCCTGCCAGGCTCCACCAGCCTGGCAGGGCTCATTCTGAACTGACCTGCGAGGACATATGAGTCGTGCCGTGATCGAAATCGCCGAGCCCGTGGAGCGAGTGCAGGCTCACGCAAAGGACACTGCGATCCGCAGTATCCGCGCGACCATCGTGGAGGCGCCGACCCGCCGCCGGCACAAGCTCTCGAACACGGAAGTCACGCATCAGGGTTACGTGCTGGTGCGCGTCCTGCTCGATAACGGCGTGACGGGTATCGGCGAAGCCTCGACGCTCGGCGGGCCGCGCTGGGCCGAGGAGAGCGTGGAATCGATCAAGGCCGCGGTCACGAATTATCTGGCGCCGGCGCTGCTCGGACAGCCTGCCCTCGCCTTCGAAGCCAATGCCTTGCGCATGAGCAAGGCCGCCACCCGCAATTTCGCCGCCAAGGGCGCGATCGAGTCCGCCCTGCTCGACGCCGCCGGCAAGACGCTGGGCCTGCCCGCCAGCGCGCTGCTCGGCGGCGCCGTGCGCGAACGCATGGAGGTGATCTGGGCGCTGGCCTCGGGCGACAGCGGCCAGGAGGTGGAAGAAGCGAAAGAGAAGCTGCGGCGCCGCGAACACCGCCAGTTCAAGATCAAGTTCGGCTTCAACCGGCCGCAGGCCGATCTGAAGCGGTTGCAAGCATTGCGCGACGGCCTCGGCGACGAGGTGCGCCTGATCGTCGATGTCAACCAGGGCTGGACCGAGGCCGAATGCATCCGTTTCATGCCTGCGCTGGAGGAGCTGGATGTTGCCCTGATCGAACAACCGGTATCGGCGCTGCAACTGGAAGCGATGGCGCGTGTCGCGGCCCGCACCTCGATTCCGTTGCTGGTCGACGAAGCGGCTTTCACCAAGGAGGACATCGCGCGCGCCGGCGCGATGGGCTGCGGCAGCGTCTACTCGCTGAAGCTCGTGAAGAGCGGCGGCCTGTTCGAGATGAAGCGCGCCGCTGCGGTCGCGGCCGCGCACGGGCTCGAGCTCTATGGCGGCTGCCTGTTGGAGAGCAGCATCGGCGCGGCGGCGCATCTCGCCGCCTTCGCCACCCTGCCCAGGCTCGAATGGGGCACCGAACATTTCGGTCCGCGAATCCTCGTGGAGGATCTGGTCGTCAACCCGATCAGATTCGACGAGTTCGAGATCTGCGCCCCTGATGGCCCCGGTCTCGGCGTAGAGGTCGACGAGGACAAGATCCGCACCTTCGCCCGGAAGGACTAGCCGGATGGCGTCGTTCCCGCGGACAATTGACAATCCGGGGACCCACGCC
>NZ_JAQOSR010000124.1:0-27958 GCF_046718885.1 Bradyrhizobium sp. UFLA01-814
AGACCATGCGCGAGGTGCCGCGCGACGGCGAGACCATCGGCGAGGTCATGTTCCGCGGCAACATCGTGATGAAGGGCTATCTGAAGAACGCGACGGCGACGCAGGAAGCCTTTGCCGGCGGCTGGTTTCACACCGGCGATCTCGGCGTGCTCGACGAGCACGGTTACGTCATCATCAAGGACCGCTCCAAGGACATCATCATCTCCGGCGGCGAGAACGTCTCCTCCGTCGAGGTCGAGGACATCCTCTACAAGCACCCGGCCGTGCTGTTTGCGGCCGTCGTGGCAAAGCCCGACCCGAAATGGGGCGAAGTACCTTGCGCCTTCATCGAACTGAAGGACGGCGCCAAGGCGACCGAGGCCGAGATCATCGCCTATTGCCGCGAGCACATGTCGGGGTTCAAGACGCCGAAAGCCGTGGTGTTCGGCGTGATCCCGAAGACCTCGACCGGCAAGATCCAGAAATTCCTGCTGCGCAACCAGGTCGGATCGGCCAAGGCGATCTCGGCCTGAGCCGTCAGCCTGCCCGATCGAGCGTCAACCGCATGCCGTCATAGGCCGGAATGACGCCGGCCGGCAGGCTCTGCCGCAGCACCTCGTAGTCGAGGTCGGAATGCATGTTGGTGATGACCGCGCGCTTCGGCTTGAAGCGCTCGATCCACGACAGCGCGTCCGCAACGCTGAAATGGCTGGGATGCTGCGCATAGCGCAAGCCGTCGACGATCCAGAGATCGAGACCTTCGAGCGCCGGCCAGCTCTCCTGGGGGATGTCGTGCAGATCGGGCGTGTAGGCGGCGCCGCCAACGCGGTAGCCGAGCGCCGGGATCTTGCCATGCTGCACAAGGAAGGCCCCGAGCTTCAGCGGGCCGCCCTTCCCCTGGACCGTGTGGCTCTCGCCGGCCTCGATCGAATGCCGCGTCAGGATCGGCGGGTAGTCGCTGCCTTCCGGCGCGATGAAGCAATAGGAGAACCGCGCCATCATGTCCTTGGCGGTCGACTGGTTGAAGTAGACCGGGATGCGGCGGCGCTGATGCAGCACGACCGAACGCAAATCGTCGATGCCGTGGGTCTGGTCGGCATGCTCATGCGTCAGGAATACCGCGTCGATGTGCTCGACATTGCTGTCGATCAGCTGCTCACGCAGATCGGGCGAGGTGTCGATCACGACCCGCGTGGTGCCGTGCTCCATGGTGCGCTCGGCCATGATCGAGCAGCGGCGGCGGCGGTTCTTGGGATTGCCGGGATCGCAGGCGCCCCAGCCGAGTGCCGGGCGCGGCACGCCGGCGGACGAGCCGCAGCCCAGAATGGTCAGTGTCAGCGTCATGCAGCAACCTTCGGCGCCGGCACCTTGGAGAACAGCCGGAAGAAGTTTTCGGTGGTCTGCCGCGAGATCTCCTCCAGGGAGACGCCGCGCGTTTCCGCGAGCACCTTGGCGACCTCGACGACATAGGACGGCTCGTTGCGCTTGCCGCGGAATTTGCCGGGCGCAAGATACGGCGCGTCTGTCTCGACCATGATGCGGTCGGCCGGCAGCTCGGCGGCCAGCGCGCGCAGCGCGTCCGACTTCTTGAAGGTCAGGATGCCCGTGAACGAGATCGACAGCCCAAGCGCGATCGCCTTCATCGCGAGCTCGCGGCCGCCGGTGTAGCAGTGCAGGACGGCCTTGAACGCGCCCTTCGCGACTTCATCCTCCAGGATGCGACCGCAATCCTCGTCGGCCTCCCTGGTATGGATGACCAGCGGCAGCCCCGTTTCGCGGGCGGCGGCGATGTGCGCGCGAAAGCCGCGCTCCTGGGCCTCGCGCGAACCGTGCTCGTAGAAATAGTCGAGCCCCGCCTCGCCGAGCGCCACGACCTTCGGATGCTTCGTCAGCTCGATCAGTTCGCTGGCCGGGATGCCGTCCTCTTCATCGGCATGATGCGGATGGGTGCCGACCGAGCAGTAGACGTCGGGGAAGCGCTCGGTGATCGCGAGCAGGCCGCCGAGCCGCCTCACCCGGGTCGAGATCGTGACCATGCGGCCGATGCCGGCCGCTTCGGCACGCCCGACGATCCCGTCGAGATCGTCGGCGAAATCAGGGAAATCCAGATGGCAGTGACTGTCGACCAGCATGAATTTCGAACCGCTCACTCGGTCTTCGGTTCCACATAGCGCGGGAACACGCCAACAGGCGCCGGCAGGACGGTGCCCGGCTTGATGCGCTCGGCGACCGCGGCAAAGCCGCGGGCGTCAGCAGCTATACCGAGGCTGTCGAGCATCTTGCCGCAGGACTCCGGCATCACGGCCTGCGCCATGATCGCGATCTGGCGCACGACCTCGGCGGTGACATACAGCACCGTCTTCTGGCGCGCGGGATCAGTCTTCGCCAGCGCCCACGGCGCCTCGCCGGCAAAATAGCGGTTGGCCTCGGCGACCACGGCCCAGACCGTGTTGAGCCATTGATGGATCTGCTGCGTCGCCATCGCGGTCCGCGACGTCTCCAGCATGGCGTCGGCCTGCGCCAGAATCGCCTTGTCGTTGTCGCTGAATTCGCCGGGCTCCGGCAGCACGCCGCCGAGTTGCTTGGCGATCATCGACAATGAACGCTGCGCCAGATTGCCGAAATCATTGGCGAGGTCGGCGTTGATGCGCGCGACGATGGCCTCGTGATTGTAGTTGCCGTCCTGGCCGAACGGCACTTCGCGCAGGAAGAAGTAACGCATCTGGTCGACGCCGTACTGCTCGGCGAGATTGAAGGGGTCGACCACATTGCCGACCGACTTCGACATCTTCTCGCCCCTGTTGAACAGGAAGCCGTGCGCATAGACCCGCTTCTGCACGGGAATGCCTGCCGACATCAGGAAGGCCGGCCAGTACACGGCGTGGAAGCGGATAATGTCCTTGCCGATGATGTGGACGTCGGCCGGCCAGTAGCGCCAATGCTTGTCGCTCTCATCGGGATAGCCGACGCCGGTGATGTAGTTGGTCAGCGCGTCGACCCAGACATACATCACGTGCTCGGGATCGTCCGGGACCTTGACACCCCAGTCGAAGGTGGTGCGCGAGATCGAGAGGTCCTTGAGCCCGCCGCGCACGAAACTCATCACCTCGTTGCGACGCGAATCCGGGCCGATGAAATCGGGCTGGCTCTCATAGAGGTGCAAGAGCTTGTCCTGGTAGGCCGAGAGCTTGAAGAAATAGCTCTTCTCCTCAACCCACTCGACCGGCGTGCCCTGCGGGCCGCGGCGGACATTGTCCTCGCCGACTGTGGTCTCATCCTCGGCGTAATAGGCCTCGTCACGTACCGAGTACCAGCCGGCATAGGCGTCGATGTAGATGTCGCCATTGTCCTGCATGCGCCGCCAGATCGCCTGCACCGACTCGTGATGCGCAGGCTCCGAGGTGCGGATGAAGCGGTCGAACGAGACGTTGAGCCGCTCGTCCATCTCTTTGAACCGCGCGGCATTGCGGGTCGCGAGATCGTAGGGCGTCATTCCCTCGCCGGCCGCGGTCTGGATCATCTTCTGTCCGTGCTCGTCGGTGCCAGTCAGGAAGAACACGTCCTTGCCGTCGAGACGCTGGAAGCGCGCCAATGCGTCGGTCGCGATCGCCTCATAGGCGTGGCCGATATGCGGCTGACCGTTCGGATAAGCGATTGCGGTCGTGATGTAGAACATGTTGCCGCGGTCCGCGGCGGGCACCGGGATGGATGCGGCCGCAGGAGCCGCCGCAGCGGATTTGGGCTGCTTCGGCGCGCGAACCTTTGCTGGTCTCGGCGCCTTCTCGGCAACGGGAGCCACCGGCAGAGCGGGCTTCTTTGCCGCCGGTGCGACGGCTGCTGCGGCTGCCTTCTTCGGCGGAGCCTTGGTGGCCTTCGCAGCAGTCTTCTTGGCCGTGCTCTTGGCCGTCTTCTTCGCGGCTTTCTTGACGGCCCTTTTTACGACCTTCTTCGCCGCCGATTTCCTGGCGCCCTTGGCTCCCGTTTTGGCCTTGGCGGCCTTCTTCGCTTTCTTGGCGACGCGCCCAGCCTTCTTGGCGGCGCGCGATTTCGCCGTGGCTTTGCCGGTCGCGCGAGCGGGCGATGCCTTCTTCGTCTTCTTGGCTTTTTTCGACGATTTCTTCTTAGCGGTCGCCACCACGGAATCCTTTGCAGATCGAAACGAGATTGTCGGGAGTTTAGTCAGACAGATATGTGTTCAGGCAGATGCGTTTTCAGCCAGATTGTTTGCGGATTTGGCGTCTATCGGGTCGCGTCCGCGAGCATCGAAAACACCGAGAAAACCAGCGGCTTGCGCTCCAGATTGTAGGCTTCGGTATCGCGCGCGGCGCGGACGATCTTTTCCCATACCTCCGCCAGCCGTGCAAGGCGCGGCAGATTGGCATTGGCGTCGCCCGTGCGCATGCGCTCGCTCATCCAGCGATCGATGCCGTCGATGAAAGCGGCGAGCGCGACACGGTCGCTGGTGCCGAGCGCATCGCCCAGCGCATGCAGCTCGCGCGGATCGACACTCGGAAGCGTCGCGAGCAGCGCGGCCGTGCGTTGCTGCAGCTTGAGCGCATCGCCGCCGAGCAGCGACAGCGCCCGCCCGACGCTGCCTTCGGATGCCGCGGCGGCTTCCAGTAGTGCCGGATCGTCGGCTTCGATATCGGTTGCGGCCGCGGCCGCGCGCACCACGTCGCTCGTCTCCAGCGGCCGCAGCAGCAACTTGCGGCAACGGGACAGGATGGTCGGCAGCACCCGTGACGGTGCGTGGCTGACCAGGAGGAACAGCGATTGCTGCGGCGGCTCCTCGAGGATCTTCAGCAGCGCGTTCGCGGCGTTGGGATTGAGCTCGTCGACGGTATCGACGATGCAGACGCGCCAGCCGTCGACCGCAGCGGTCGAGCCGAAGAACGAGATGGTCTCCCGCGTCTCGTCGACCGTGATGACGGTCCGCATCACGCCGCGATCGTTGAGGCCGCGCTCGAGCACAAGGAGCCCGCCATGGGCGCCCGCCGTGATCTGGCGTGCCACCGGATCTGATGGATCGACCCGCAGCGTCGGCGCCGCCTGAATCTGGGACGATTTCGGATTGCGAAACGCCAGCACGAACCGCGCCATGCGGTAGGCCAGCGTCGCCTTGCCGATGCCCTGCGCGCCGCCGATCAGCCAGGCGTGCGGAATTCGTCCGCTGCGATAGGCATCGAGCAAGGCGGTCTCCGCCTCGCGATGCCCGAACAAATCCGGCGTTTCGCGCGGATGGCGGGCGGCGCTCTCCTGTTCGACCTTGCGCGCGCTCATGCAGGATTGTCCGCCGTGAGCGCTGCGCGCAGATGCTCGCGCAGCGCGGCCCATATCCTGGCCGTGACCGTATCCGGATCGGCCGTGGCGTCGATCAGGACGCAGCGCTCCGGATCTTCGGCCGCGATCCGGCGGTACGCGTCACGCAAATCCTGATGGAACTTGATGCCTTCGGCTTCGAAGCGATCGGCGGTGGCGTCGCCGCGTCGCGCAGCGGCGCGTTGCAATCCGACCTCGACGGGCACATCGAGGATGAAGGTCAGATCGGGCTTGAGATCGCCGATGGTCACGCGCTGCATGGCGTTGACGAGTTCGGGCGACACCTGCCCGAGCTGGCCCTGATAGGCCCGCGTGGAATCGAAGAAACGATCGCACAGCACCCAGATGCCCTGATTGAGCGCCGGCAGGATCACGGTGCGGACATGGTCGTCGCGTGCAGCGGCAAACAGCAGCGTCTCGGCCTCCGGCCCCAGCAGCTTGCCCATCCCTGACAGCACGAGGTGACGGATGATCTCCGCCCCCGGCGAGCCGCCCGGCTCGCGGGTCACGATCGCGCGCAGCTTGGCGGCATCGAGCCGTTCGGCAAGCTTGCGGATCTGGGTCGATTTCCCCGACCCCTCGCCGCCCTCAAAGGTGATGAAGCGACCGCGCAAGCTCGGCCGTTGGACTGCTGCTTCCGCCATGTCAGAGCTTCTCGACCCCTGCGCGGAACATGCCGATGACCAGCTCCTGGGCGCCGTCGAGCGCACGACGCATCGTCGATCCGGTGCCGACGGCGTCCGCCGCGAAAACCGGAGTTTCCATTGCGACATTGGCGCCGCGCCACACCCGCACCACGCCGATCTTCTGGCCGGCGGTGATGGGCGCCTTGACCGGGCCGCTATAGATGACGCGCGCGAGCAGCTTGTCGTTGCCGTTCTTCGACACCATCACCTTGATCGGATCGGGGCTGACGAGCTTGACCGAGCGGCTCTCGCCGCCGAACACCCGTGCATAGCCGACCGGCTGATTGGCCGCGATCAGGGTCCGGGTCTCGAAGCTGCGGAACCCCCATTCCAGCATCTTCTTGGCTTCGGTCGCGCGGTCCTCGGAATCCTCGAGGCCGTTGACCACGACGATCAGCCGCGTGTCGTTCTGCACCGCCGAGCCGACCATGCCGTAGCCGCCTTCCTTGGTGTAGCCGGTCTTCAAGCCGTCGGCACCGGGCAAGGCGTTCAGCAGCGGGTTGCGGTTTTGCTGGCGGATCTTGTTCCAGGTGAATTCCTTCTCGCCGAACAGCTTGTACCTGTCCGGGTAGGTCAGGATGATGTGGCGCGCCAGCGTTGCGAGTTCCCGCACCGTCATCTTGTTGGCCGGGTCGGGCAGCCCGTTGGAATTGCCGAAGGTCGACCTGGTCATGCCGAGCTCGCGGGCGCGCTTGGTCATGAAGTCGGTCGCAAAGGTATGCTCATTGCCGGCAATGCCTTCGGCGAGCGCGATGCAGGCGTCGTTGCCGCTCGGGATGATCGCGCCATGCAGGAGATCGTCGACCGAGACCTTGCTGTTGATCGCCGCGAACATCGTCGAGGTGCCGGACGGCGCCCCGCCCCGCCGCCAGGCGCTCTCGCTGATCCGGTACTCGTCCGTGAGCTTGATGTCGCCCTTCTTGAGGGCGTCGAACACCACCTCGGCCGTCATCAGCTTCATCATGCTGGATGGCGCGCGCAGCTCGTCGGCGTTCTTCTCGAACAGCACGCTGCCGCTGCTGGCCTCGACCAGAATCGCGGTCGGCGCATCGCCGTCGAACCCGCCCTCTTCCTTCTTGGCGCCCTGGACGCTGTTGTTGGCGGCATAGACCATTCCGCCGCAACCGATCGCCAGCGCGACCGCGGCCGCGACCAGGCCGCGCCAGCAATGCCCGGCGCGAGCTGACAACGTGCGGGGAACTGCGGTTGGGGCTGCCATCGGCGATGTCCTGAAAGACTGCGTTCTAACAGCTGGAAGTATCGCAAACAACTGAGGTTTCTGCGTTTGTGCACGGCAAGCTGGATTGCCGCCTGCGTTGAACGTCCCTATCCTCGGAACCAGCTAACGTCAGCACAACCGGCAAACAAGGCGGAAACGCGAATGTCATCCTCCCGCACCATTTCCGCCAACGGCATCGACATGTTCGTGCGCGAGGCCGGGCAAGGCCCGCTGGTCGTGCTCTGCCATGGCTGGCCGGAACTGTCCTATTCATGGCGGCACCAGATCGCGGCGCTGGCCGCGGCAGGCTTTCGGGTCGTCGCGCCTGACATGCGCGGCTTCGGCCGCTCCGGCGCGCCGGCCGAGGTCGGCGCCTACACGATCTTCGATACGGTCGGAGACATGGTCGCGCTGGTTGCCGCCCTCGGCGAGACCCGCGCGATGATCGTCGGCCATGACTGGGGTGCGCCGGTGGCCTGGCACGCGGCCCTGTTCCGTCCCGACATCTTCACGAAAGTCGCCGGCCTCAGCGTGCCGCCGCCGTTCCGCGGCCGTGGTCGCCCGCTCGAGACCCTGCGCGACAGCGGCATCACCAATTTCTATTGGCAGTACTTTCAGCCGCCCGGCGTGGCCGAGGCCGAGTTCGAGCGCGACATCGCCCACACCATGCGGCTGGTGCTCGGGCGTGGCGTCTCCGATCCGAGCTCGATGTTCGTCGACGAGGCCAAGGGCTTCCTCGGCAAGCTGCCGGCAGGAATGCCCTTGCCGGCCTGGCTGACCGAGGCCGACATTGCCGAATTCGTCGAAGGCTATCGGCACTCCGGCTTCCGCGGTGGCCTGAACTGGTACCGCAATCTCGACCGCAATTGGGAGCTGACCGCGCCCTGGCAGGACGCGCAGATCCATCAGCCGTCGCTGTTCATCGCCGGCTCGAATGATTCGGTGATCACCGGGCTGATCGGCGCCAAGCGGGTCGCGGACATGGAGCGCGTGCTGCCGAACCTCAGGCAGAAGCTGATCATCGAAGGCGCCGGCCACTGGATCCAGCAGGAGCGCCCCGACGAGGTCAACAAGGCGCTGATCGCGTTTCTGAAATGATCAGGCCAAGGGCCTGATCTGTAAGCAGACGGCTCAGTAAAGCCCGCGCCCGCTCAGGACTTCGGCCGGCCCCCGCGCGTCGATCGGGACATAGGCGGCCGCCGGACTCGGGCTTGCGGCATAGCGCGCGTCACCCTCATAGGAGACTTCGCGCGGATTGTTCGTGGAGCGGCGGTGCGAGCGGCTCGAGGCCGACATTTCCGAGGTGGCGCTCACCGAGGCGTAGTCGGCCTGGGTGTTGCCGAGGCTGTAGGGCCGCCCCTCCGGCAACGGAACGTCGCCACGAACCCGGCCCGAGGAGGACGACATCTCAGGCACGAACGGCCGTGCGGAGGCGACGCGGACCATCGACGGGGACGGCGCTGGAGTACCGGTGCGCAAGGTCGCCATCAACTGGCGGTCATCGGACCCTTCGAGTGGCGCTCGGCCGACATATTCGACGCGGACGCGAGCCACGCCATTGCCTTTGAATTCAAGCAGTTCTGCGGCTTTGTTCGAGACATCTATGAGGCGATTGCCGTGGTACGGGCCGCGGTCATTGACCCGAACGACGAGCGATCTGCCATTGCTCAGATTGGTGACGCGGGCATAGCTCGGCATCGGCAGGGTCGGATGGGCGGCCGTGAGCGAGCCCATGTCGAACACCTCGCCATTGGCGGTCAGGCGGCCATGGAAATCGTCGCCGTACCAGGACGCCATGCCCTCCGCGCGGTAGTTCTCATTCTCCTCCGGCACATAGGTGCGGCCGGCGACAACATAAGGCTTGCCGATGCGATAGGTGCCGCCGCCTTTCGGCACGGGATCACCCAGCGCCACCACGCGCGGACTCGACGACACCCCGTATTTGGGGTCGACCCGGCTTGCGAACTTGTTCGAGGAGGCACAATTGGCGAGGACGAGGCACGTCGCCACCGCAACGGCGCCGCGCGCCGTCCGGATCATCGAATCTGGCCGTCTAATCCCCATCTGCCCCAAGTACCATTCTGCCGGACCTGCGCCTACTCCGAGGCGTCGAAGTCCCTTGCCGTCGCTGTGCGGCCCACCTCCGCACCAGAGCGTGACGATATCGCAACCGGAACACGGCGGAAATGGGGAGAGCCGGCGGGCGGTGGCGTCTTGGTGAATGGTCTGTTGCGCCTCCTCCGTCGTTCTACTGACCTTCGTCTCCGCCCAACGCCCTGGCCTGTCCCGCGATCAGACACACTGTTGCAGCAAATCATCAGTCGGGGGGCATCTTGGATTCCAACAATTGAATCTTTTTGACTGTGCAAGGCTGCAATCGTTTTCTCGTCCGCGTGGGGCGCAAAGGAAGTTTGCGATGATCGAGACGGTTACAGCGGTGATGGGCCTGGTGAGTGCGGCGATCTTCTTGGCGCACGCCGTGGAAGGCTATCGGTACCGGGCCTGACAGTCCGTTGAAGGTGGAAAGACGCGTCACCTCTTTCCAGGAGTGAATGTTCGGAAAGCTTTAATCAATTCGGATGAGCATCGATTAAAGGCAGGTGTGTCATGCGTAATCACGATTTGGTCTCCGACGGATTTCTGACCCTGACCGCAGCCAGCCTCGTGCTGCTGTGCTCGAGCCTGCTGGCGTTCGCGTTCGGCTGAACGTTTTTGAGACCTCGGGCGCGATCGGCGCCCGTGCGACTGTGATCGATTACCCCTATCTCACTCCCCGCCGATCGGGTTGCGGTCTTCCCCCCGCCCCACTCGTGACGCATCCTCGCCTTTTCCAGCAGAGGATGCACGGATGACCGGCAGTGTCAGGGAGGGAACGTCCGCCCTTCTCGTCAGCACAGATGGCCGGCTGCTGATGCAACTGCGCGACGACCTCCCACATGTTACCGATCGCGGAAAGGTCAGCCTGTTTGGGGGACGGCGGGAAGGCGCCGAGACCTTCCTTGAATGCGTGGTGCGCGAGATCCACGAGGAGATCGGCTACTATTTGCCGCCCGAGCGTTTTGAGTTGATCGGCCGCTATTCCGGTCCCGATCATGCAACGCCAACCGGCACGCTTCGCGGCGAGGTGTTCCTCGCGCGCGACGTGCCCATCGACCAATTGACGGTGACCGAAGGCCGCCTTGAGATCGTCGCCATCGACGACCTCGAACGCATCAGCGGCATGCTCGCGCGCCCGGCTACGTTCGCGCTGGAGATCTTCCTGAAGCGCGAACCGATGACCTGAGCGCTGAAACCAGCGCGCGGATGTGATCGTCGATCATGGCCAACGCGACTGACGGATGAGCAAAGTCGATATCGTCTACGTGCCAGTAAGTCACCCTGTCGGCGACCTCGGGGAATCGGCGCTCGATCAGCGGACGGTGCTCGGCCTCCTTGAGCGCGATCACGAGGTCGGCGTCGTCGAAGTCCGCCAATGAACAGGGCTGCGGAAAGCGCGCTGCGCCTTCCGGCACGATACCGCTGGCGCGAAGACGATCATCGGTGAAGACTGACATGGGCCCGACATTGTCGGGCGATCCCCGCTCGGCCGCGCCTCTGGCGGACGCGCGCCACGCCAGTTGTTCAGCTCTAGCAAGATGATTGAAAAGTTCCTCTGCGTATCGACTGCGATAATAGTTGCCGGTGCAGAGAAAGAGGACACGCTTCATGGGCGTCATGATGGCCAACGTCGGCCCTCGCGGTCAACGGCGTTGCGAGCATGAGCCCTTTCAGCTCACGGACCGGGCGAGTGACGGGCCGGCCCGGGGTTTCTTGAAACGACGGAACCGACCAGTCCTCAATCATCCCTGCCCGTCCCGTTGAGTTGGGTGCCAATTGCGGTGCCAATTTTGAGCAGCGGGCCGCAACCGAAAACGGCCCCAGCGTGGGTTGCTGAGGCCGTCATTCCGTCTGCTGGGGGCGCGGGCGCCAGTGAGCAGGCCGCCTCGGTTCAGCAGAGCGCCGGTACATCCGCGGCTGTCTGAATTGTACTCGATGTCGTAGCGTGCCTGGCGAGGTCTCAGGGGGTACCCCACAGGGCGCATCCGGAAATGGGACCCGTTAGCAAATCAGCAACGTGATCGGCGCAGGCTTCTCTGAGGGACGGGACCGTTGGGGACGCAGCACGGTCACGTTTCGGAGGAGCTGGCGCGCCGGCCCTGAGCGTCGGCTCCTCTTTTGGACCTTGTGTGAGTTAGGCAACAGCCGTCACTCCAGGTACCTGCTAAGCAAGTGACGTTGGGAATTTCAGGGCCCTAGCGCTGGGAATGACAGGGCGCCGCCGGGACAAACCATTTCGGGCCCGGCGGCGTAGTTTTTGAGATTTGCCGCGCTGACGCATGAGAGGCGTCTCGAGAATGTCTGGCGACAAGATTGCTACAAAGACCGTGCTGTTAGCGCTGGCCATAGGCATTGCGGTATGGGCAACTATGGGGGCGCCCGAGCCAGGCACAAATTCGCCGATGCATGTCGCCAGCAGGCGATGAGGCCCTGCCGGCACGACCCATGCAGTTAAATTGACGCTGGGGATTTCAGTGTCCCAGTTCAGGAAGGAAACGCCGCCGGGCGTGTATTTTTGAGACCGGCGGCGTCTTTTCCTCGCACAGCAAGCTGGCGCGATTGCCCTGCCTGCCCGTCTGGCGGTTTAGTCGCCTTGGGAGATTGGGCGCTGTCGCTTTAGGTCGGCGTCATTCGAGCGGTAGAGAAAGCACGGGCAGCGGCTTATTGCCCTGCTCGCAACCTGTTCGCCCCTTGAGCGGTAGAACCGGCGTTGAGGCATCCGCCGCAGTCCGGCCCATGAAATGGGTCAGATTAACGCCCGATGACCACTCCACATAACCAACAGCCGAAAAGGTAACCGCTCCCACGATGACAATACTGAGCACTGAAGCGGCGGCGGCTGACGCCAAGCTTTGGCTGCTGAAAAACGGCATCACGATTCTCCGACACCGAGCTGCCACCCGCTCATGCATTAGGCCAACTCGCGATGATCGAGTGTGAACCGCCTCACATTTCACGGGCACTTGATGCCGAGACCGGGCCCGCCGATGCCGGTTCACGGCCGGCGGGCCATTTTTGCCAATTCAGATACAGGCCGCTGCCCAGCCGGGCAGATACGTTCTTTGATCCTCGGCCGCAATTGAAGCGCTTCCGGCCGCCTCAATTGGCGGCCTCTTTCAACCGCAATTCATCGAATGGCGCTCAATTGCCTAGCGTTTTCGAACCTTGCTTGGGCCTCTCAGAGGGCACTGTCGATGGCGAGTCCCAGTCAATCATTTTCAGGCAAACGAGGAGTTCGACATAGCTTTGTACTTGCCCTGACCCCGCCAAGAGTTCGCAACTTTCACGCGGTCCTGCCGGGACAGTTAGCCAGATCGAGTTTAGCTGCTGCCGCGCAACCGTCTCGTCACTCACGCACTTGCTCGCGTCCTTGGGAAGTCCCGACGCATTATCGTCAACGGAAACGTCCGCGCAAAGCGCCTTGATGTCGAAGTTGGGAACACTGTCTGAAATTTGTACGGGCGGCTGACCAACGAGCGATAATGCCAAGAGCGCTGCCTTCATAAGATCTCCCTCCCCGTCCGGTACGCCCAGCTGGAAGGCGGATTGAGCTGGGACTGACCGCGGCTTCGGAGGCTGTAGCGGCCACCCTCCGCCGCCGACGTACATTGCGCCTTTTTCGCAATTTCTATCCACCACGAACCGCAATGCTGCGGCGCGCTACTACTTTTGCGCACGCGATTTGCCTGCCGGTCTGTTGGTTAGGACTAGTTCGGAATGGCAATTGCCGCGGCTGCCCCGCGGGTTTCGAAGCATGTTCAGCAGGCGCGATCGACAAAAATAGTGCGGTCCAGATCACCCCGACAGTAACGGGGGGGTTGGCGGTGTATCCGCAAATCCACGGTTCGCCACCTTAACGTTAAGCCGAAAACCGATGCCCGCACCGACGTGGCGTCGTGTAGTGTCTGAGATATTTCATTTTTTCTTCGTCAAGGCCAATTGCCAAAGTTCAGCGATTTAAATCAATGATCGTGGAGTTCGGTATCGCGAGCACGATCGTGGGATCGGTGCTCGCCCTTTATGCAAGGCGGCATCGTTCGGTCATCTTGGAAGCGTGCGCAGGCGCGCTGCTGATTGTCGGCCTCGCCTGCATTGGCGCGGGGCTGCCGCATGTGTGACCCGCCCCTTCAGCAGGGACCGGGCGAATGACCGGCCGGCCGCGTTTCGCTGCCAAGTTCGCGTTGCGTTCGGCGCAGCCCTACGCTAAGGGCCTGATCCTTGATCCGGAAGGGTGGCCGAGTGGTTTAAGGCACCGGTCTTGAAAACCGGCGTGCCCGCAAGGGTACCGTGGGTTCGAATCCCACCCCTTCCGCCACAATTTATTGAATTCACTTTGTTATTTGCCCACGACGATTTCGTGCGCCCAAGTGATCCGGCCCACGGGGCCAGAACCGACAGCCGCATTGATACCGGCGTCGATGCGGCCGTTACGACAATCCCACTATTGTTATGGGCATTGCGGACCAGCTGACATTACGCCGCCGAGACAAACCGTTTCGGCCCCGGCGGCGTAATTTTCGCGTACCGCTCACTCAAAGTTCAATCTCTATCGCCATGTTCGCGCGCACGAGGGTGGTCAAGCCCGCTTTCAATCTTTTCGCTTGCCAAGTGTGGAAGGCTGGATCGGCGTTGAGTTTGTCAACCGCCGCGCCGTAAGCCGAAAACGTCTCGAAATTCACTGAGAAAACGAAATTGCCGGCTTCACCGACGGCGACAGACCAGAACCTTGGTTTGCCACCGTGCTTGCGCCAAAGCCCGGCGCTCTCTTTTGCCAATTCGAGTATTCCTGCGAGGTCGCCGCCTGGATTCGGCTTGACCACATACTGCACGACGACTGCCATGCTACCCTCCAATTGAAATGACAGGGGGCGCGCATGTGGCGCTGTTTTCGATAGATGGGGCTTGATCTAGGTCAAGGAATCCAGCGATGCGGCATGCGTACTTTGCCGTCCCGCGTGAACCGCGATGGCATAGTCTCTGCACTTTTGACGGTGCTGGGGATTTCAGTGTCCCAGTTCAGGAAGAAAACGCCGCCGGGCGTATATTTGTGAGACCGGCGGCGTCTTTTCGGGACAATGCCTCCCTCGATCCGGCCGGCGTCACAGCGTCGATACCGAGCACCGCGCGAGCTCGGCCGGGCCCAGAGCTGAGACTGAAGCGGCTGCGCGATAGCCGACCACCAGACGGCCGCAACGATGGTAACGGGTTGCGCGCCGCCGTATCCAGCAACCTCCCGCAGGACGTGATCCGCATAAAGTGATCGCTCCGGCGTTGTGCGGTTGTTTCTGAATATTGCTCGGGCTGGAGCCGCGATGGTAGCTCTGACGAGCAATGCGTCGCGCACTACCTTGGGTTTTGGCCGTTACTTTTCTGATTGGTTTTGTCGCTTCCTTTGCGGAGCTGCAGAGGATGCGCAACCGCTTCGGTGAAGTGTCTCAGCACGCCTTTCACGATCATGCCGCGGTGCGCGAATTCATGATACGCGCCGCGCTCGCCGACGCGCCGGCGCCGATCGTTGTGCTTGGCGATAGCATCACCGAAATGGCTCCGCTGCCCCGGCTGCTCTGCGGACGTCCGGTCGTCAATGCCGGCGTCGGCGGTCAGACCATCCCGGAGGCAAAGCAGCTCGCCGGGCGCGTGCTGCCGGACCAGGGCGCATTCTTGCTCGTCCTCGCGGTGGGCGCGAACGATGCCGGATCGCCAACGGCGCAACGCGACTTCACCGACCTCATCGATGCCGTCAAGCCGCTGTCGACGCGGCCATTGGTGGTCATTGCCGTCGCAGCTGACGAACGGACCAACCGCGCGATCGAAGCTGCCGCAGTTGCGCGCGGTGTTCGGTTTATCGACCCGCATTTGCCGCCCGGCGCGAAGATGGCTGACGGCATTCACTTCACCGCGGCCGCCTACAAGGCCTGGGTGCCGGCACTTGAGGCGGCGATCTCGGCGGAATGCACGATGTGACGTGCAGTCACGTCTGCCGGATGAACTCCGCGATCAGGCCCGGGATTTCCTCAGGCGCATCCTCGAAACAGTAATGCCCGACACCGGCAAGGCGCCTGACCGGTGCCGTCGGGAAGATTGCGGAAAACAGCGGCAGGAAATGCTCTGCACGTAGCGTGCGGTCCGCCTCGCCCCAGATCGCGAGCGCAGGCTTGCTGCGAATCAAACGGTCGGCGGCGGGATCGGGCGTATGGAATTGATGCGCGCCGGTCGCAAAGCCCTTGGCCCAGCCGATCGCACCGAGGCAGTCCGCCGGACGGGCGAAGTGCGCGCCGTAGGCGGCGAGCCAGGCGTCGGTGATGACGGCGTTGTTCTCGAATCCGTTGAGCTTCAGCGTGCTCAAAATGTTGAAGCCGAGCTGTCCGAGAACCGGCTCGAGGTCGCCGCTCGCCTCGGCCTTTGCGATCCATTGAAACCACGGCGAGACCTGCGCGTTGGCGGCGACGCGATCGAACAGATCGCTTTGCCCGAACGGCGTTGGCCCATTGGCGGAAACGATGCGGCGGATCCGCTCCGGATGCCGGGCCGCTAACCCCATGCCGACCGGGCCGCCGAAATCATGCATGACAAGGGTGATGTTGGTGAGATCGAGCGCGCGGACCAGCGCTTCGAGATTGTCGACATGGTCCTGCAGCCAATAGCTGCGATGCGCCGGCGTCGCGCTCTTGCCAAAGCCCATGTGATCCGGAACGACCACCCGGTGCGTCGCACTGAGGCCTGGCACCAGGTGGCGGAACAGATAGCCCCAGCTTGGTTCGCCGTGCAGGCAAAGCACCACCTCGCCGTCCCGCGGACCTTCGTCGACATAATGCATCTGAAAGCCCGGCGCCGCGCTGAAATGCGGCGAGAACGGAAAAGTGCCGTCGAACGTGGCGTCGGCTGGGATCACGGTTCTGACCTCGCATGGTTTCAATTTGAAACCAACGTGTAACGCTTGAGGTTTTACTTTGCAACCAATATATCGAACCAACGATCCGGGTGGTTTTCCGGCCGCGCCACTGAGCGCAGATCACCCCAGGGAATGAGTGTTGAGGATTACGATGGCCAAGCGAGTGAGCCACAGGGACTCGATGTGCGGCGTCGCCCGGCCGCTGGATGCGATCGGCGACTGGTGGTCGCTGCTGATTGTCCGCGATGCCTTCGACGGGCTGCGCCGCTTCGGCGAGTTTCAGAAGAGCCTCGGGCTTGCCAAGAACATCCTCTCGGCCCGGCTCCGCAATCTTCTGGCGCACGGCATCATGGAGATGGTGCCGGCAAGCGACGGCAGCCCCTACCAGGAATATGTGCTGACCGAAAAGGGACGCGGGCTCTTCCCTCTTCTCGTCGCGCTCCGGCAGTGGGGTGAGGACTTCTTCTTTGAACCCGACGAGGCGCATGTGCTCCTGGTCGACCGCAAGAACGGGCTGCCGGTGCGGCGGCTCGAGCTGCGCGCGCAAGACGGACGCGTCGTTGGTGCGGAGGACACGATGGTGCGGCTGCCGCCGGCTTCACCTGAGTGAGAAGTGCACGTGTCGCGCGCGCCATCAACTGCAACCGGATGTTAACGCTCCGTGCCGCAGCATCCGCGCGTGGAGGTTCGACCAATGCAAACATTCCGGATTTCGCTGAGCGATGGGACGCGGCAATTCCACACGGCGATTCAGGCGCCGGACCCCGCTTCCGCGCGCATCAAGGCCGCCTACTTCTTCGATATCTCGAAGTGGCGGATTTTGAGCGTGTCGCTGAGTGGAGCCAGCGCCGCGGCGGCGTAATCGCTCCGCGCTCTACGCCATCCGGTCGAGCTCGGCGGCCGCAAGTCGTGCGATGGTAAGGTCGATTTCGGAGAGTGGATCGCCGTCCCCCAGAAACCAGGCTGCCGACAAGCCGGTCCATGCCACGATCCATGACAGCAGGCGCCGGCGATCCAGCCGCGCGGCTTCAACGACGATGTCGAGCCGCCGGGCAAGGCGTCCGGGTTCGGTCGCGACCGGCCGTGTCGGATCCGCAAGATCCGGATTGGTGAAGATGTTGGCGAAGTCGAAGCCGCGCTCGCCGACGAGATGCTTCGGATCGATCGCAAGCCAGCCGCGCGCGCCGAAGTCGAGCACGTTGTCGTGGTGCAGGTCGCCATGCAGGACCACGATCCCACGCTGATTGCCCAGCAGAGCTTCGGCAACTTCCGCCGATCGGTTCAGAATGCCGCCATGCGCCCGCGCCGCGGGCCACAACTCACGAAACCAGTGCGTCAGCGGCGTCAGATCCGGCCGCGGCTTCGCTCTCTCAGCGTGAAGCCGATCGGCCGTTGCACAGAGAATCCTGCAGGCCTCGTCGTCCCGGCCGGTTCGCGCCATGTCGCTGAGCGAAGCCGATCCCGTCGCCCTCTCGAGCAGCAGGGCGTCGCCGTCACGGGCAAGAACCCGCGCCGCACCTTCGCCGTCCCACCACTCCATCACGACGGCACCGAGGCGTTCGTCCGGCTCGTGCGAGAGCTTGAGCATGGCCGGCTCCCCATGCCGGCGCACCGGCAGCAACCGTGCGGCGTGCGTCACGATCGGGTCGCCATCGGGGACAAGACTCCAGGCCGAGAGATAGGGAGCGAACATTTGGGTGGACTGACCGGGGACGAAGAAGCGAGCCTCGTGGTTCTAATCATTGCTTCCGCGCGCTGCCACGCCGGTTCCCTGCGGCGCATCGTGGTAGGGCCACGCGAACCGGTTCCCCGCTGCCCTGCCCATGCTGACCTGCCCATGTTGGCTGATGACAGCCCCCACCCATCTCGCGCTACAATGTCGCAGCCGGTGCTACGGAGGGTGTGGCGATGCCGCGAAAGGGAATTACCGGACACGACGAATGGGTGGTCACGGAGGCCCTGGCCACAGCGCTGGTGGCGCTCGAACAGTTGCCGTCAAAGCATCAGCCGCGCGCGCATATGGAGGATGTCCGAAAAATCCTGACCGCCAGATGTGAGGCCGGCGCCGTCACGCTGCATCTTGCGCAGGCCAAGTGCCGGTTGTTTCCCGACACCGATCCTCTGACCATCTACGAGGAATATGGCCTCAAGGACGGGCTCGGCTAGCGCGCGCCGTCTGCAGCATTAGTCGCGGCTGACGCGCCAGATCGTGCCGTTGCCGTCTTCGGAGACCAGCAGCGCGCCGTCGCGCGCGACCGTCACACCGACCGGACGGCCCCAAACCTCATTGTCGCCGATGACGAAGCCGGTGACGAAATCCTCGTACTCGCCGGTCGGCACGCCGTCCTTCAGCCTGATGCGAATGACCTTGTAGCCGGTGCGCTTCGACCGATTCCACGAGCCGTGCTCGGCAGCAAACGCATCGCCGCGATACTCCGGCGGAAAACTGCTGCCGGTGTAGAAGGTCAGGCCAAGCGACGCCGAGTGGGCCTGCAACAGCACGTCGGGGACCGTCACCTTGTCCTTCAGGTCTGGCCGCGCGCCGGCATGCGCGGGGTCTTCGTTGCCGCCGATGTAGTACCAGGGCCAGCCGTAGAACGCGCCTTCGCGGACTCGTGTCACATAGTCGGGCACAAGATTGTCGCCGCGGCCATCGCGCTCGTTGGTCGAGCACCACGGCGTACCGCTTCCGGGCTGGATCGCAAGTCCGACGCAGTTGCGGATCCCCGTGGCAAACAGCTTCTTGTTCTTGCCGTCAGGATCGAAGGCGAGCACGGCGGCGCGATCGGTCTCGTCGCCCCAGGCAGCGCCGAGCGCATGGTCGCGGCTCCAGGCCTCGATCCCTTTCGGCGGGCGGCCCAGCCCCTCGCCTGCGTTGCCGGCGGAGCCGACCGATACCAGCATCCGCTTGTCGTCCGGCGTGAACACGATATCACGCGTGGAATGGGCGTAGCCGGGCGGCAGCCGGGCGACGATCGTCTCGGGCTTTCCCGACGCCTTGAGATCGCCGTTACGGTAGGCAAAGCGCACAACGCTGTCTGTGTTGGCGACATAGAGCCATTGCGGATTGTCACCGCTCGGAAAGAACGCGATGCCGAACGGCTGGTTCAAGCCGGTTGCGTAGACTTCATTGGTCGCAGGCTTGGCGGCGCCGTCGGCGCTGCGCAGGATACGAATGCGGCCGGAGCCGGTTTCCACGACGAAGATATCGCCATTGGGCGCGGTCCGGATGATCCGCGGGCCGCTGAGCCCGCTGGCAAACAGTTCGACCTTGAACCCTGCCGGCACCTGCGGCGCGGCCGATGCAGGTCTCGGCATGACGCGCGGAAACTTGCTGCTCGACGCCGTTGCCCCGGGCTTGGGTAAGTCCTGCGGCGTGATCAGGCGCACCGTGCCCGGCTTGTCGCGTTGCCAGTCGCCGAAGGCTTCCGCGCCTTTCAGCACGGGCTCGGCGCCCGACCGCGTGATGCTGATCGCCGCGAGGAAGACGACCGACAGACCCGCAGCGGCAAGACTCGTCCTGGGCATATGCTCCTCGCGCGATTTCCCTTCGGTCACGCCGTTCATAGCGCGGTTCGGTCGCTCCGGCGTTCACAATGTCGTCTGCTTTAATGACCCTTGGGCGGCGCCGTCAGATCGACCGGTTTGATGATCAGCGCCAGCGGGATAATCACGAGGCCGATGATCGAGAGCATCCAGAACACGTCGATATAGGCGAGCAGGTCGACCTGCCGCTGCAAGGTTTGGCCGACCCAGGCGACCGCCTGGGACGCGGCGTCCGATGCGTTCGACCCCTGCGCCTGAAAGAAGCGCGTCATCGTGTCGATGGTCTGCTGATACCCGAGATCGGACGGCGCGGCATGCTCGATCAGCCGGCTCTGGTGGAATTGCTGGCGTTGCGCCAGTGCGGTCTGGGCGAGTGCGACGCCCATCGACCCGCCGATATTGCGCGCGACGTTGATCAGCGCCGAGGCCTGGTTGGTCTTGTCCGGCGGCACGCCGTCATAGGACGCCGTCGTGACGGGGAGAAAAAGGAACGGAAGCCCGGCGGAGAGGAAGATGCGCGCGAGCGCGGCGTAGCCATAGGTGATGTCGCCGTTCAATCCCGTCAGGTGCCACATCGAGAATGCGACGATGCAGCCGCCGATCGCGATCAGGTATTTCGGCTGGACGCGGCTGACGAGGTTGCCGACCACCGGCATCAAGATCGGCGTGACGATGCCGCCGGGCGACAGTGCGAGCCCTGCCAGCAGCGCAGTATAGTTCAGCTCGGTCTGCAATAGCTGCGGCAGGAGTTGCGTCGACGAGATCAGCACCGCGCCGGTGCACAGCATCACCAGGAAGCACGATCCGAACTGGCGGCGTCCCAGCAGACGGAGATCGACGATCGGGTCCTTGCGCGTCAGCTCCCAGGGAACCAGCGCGATCAGGCAAATCGCCGAGGCCAGCGCGAAGCCGACGATCATGTTGGAGCCGAACCAGTCCTTGCGCTGGCCTTCGTCGAGCACGAATTCGAGCGAACCGAGCCCGATCGCGACCAGCACGAAGCCGATGTAGTCGACGCGCAGGCCGTCCTTGAGGAGCTGCTTGCGCTCCTGCTCGGCGCCGGACGGCTCCTTGACCAGCGTCCCGACCAGGAACAGCGAGAGCAAGCCCATCGGCACGTTGATCAGAAAGATCCAGTGCCAGCTATAGGTATCGGTGATCCAGCCGCCGAGCGTCGGCCCGACCACGGGAGCAACCACTACCGCGACGCCGTAGATCGCGAACGCCTGGCCACGCTTGGCCGGCGGAAAGGAGTCGGCGAGGATCGCCTGCTCGCTCGTCGCCATCCCGCCGCCGCCAAGGCCCTGGATGATCCGGAACAGAACCAGCGCCTCCAGGCTCCAGGCAAGCCCGCACAGCAGGGACGCAAATGCGAAGGTGCCGACGCAGATCATGTAGAAGCGCTTGCGGCCGATCACGGTCGAGAGCCAGCCCGAGATCGACAGCACGATCGCGTTGGCGACCAGGTAGCTGGTGATGACATAGGTACTCTCGTCGATGCCGACCGCCAGGCCGCCCGCGATATGGCGCAAGGCCACATTGGCGATCGTGGTGTCCAGCACCTCCATGAACGTCGCGATCGAGACGACGAAGGCGATCAGATAGGGGTTATGTCCGCCGGCAGCCGAACGCTCCGGCGACCAGGCCGCGCCGCCGCCTGCCGCAACGTCGGTCATCGCACCCGGGTCCAGGGCACGACCGACATGCCCGGCCCGATCGGAACGTCATTCGGCCAATTGTCGATCACGATCTTCACGGGAACGCGCTGCACGACCTTGACGAAATTGCCGGTCGCGTTCTCCGCCGGCAGCAGGCTGAACGCAGTGCCCGAGCCCGGCTGAACCGAAGCCACACGGCCGGTGAGCTTGCGCCCCGGATACGCATCGATCCTGATCTCGACCGGCTGGCCCGGGCGCATGTCCGTCAGCTGCGTTTCCTTGTAGTTGGCGGTGATCCAGACCTCGTCAGGAACGAACATCATGACGCTCTGGGCCGGCGCCACATAGGTGCCGACCGCGCCGCTCAGTTTGACGACGCGCCCGGATTGCGCCGCGACGATGCTTGTATATCGCAGGTTCAATTTGGCCTGATCGAGCTGTGCCTGCGCCTGCTCCAGCGATGCCTTGCTGCTCTTGAGCTGAGCCTCGAGCGTCTTGACGCCGAGCTCGGCCGCGGTCACTGCCGTCATGGCGCGACTGGCATTGGCCTGCTGGGCGTCGAGATCCGAACGGGTCTGCTGCTGCCGCTGCACCGTGCCCGCGCCCTTCTCGACGAGGTTCTGGGCGCGCTCCGCCTCCTCCCGCGCGAACTTCAATTGCGCCTCGGCCTGCTGCTGCTGCGCCTTGGCTTCCTTGATCTGCTCCTGCTGGCTGTCGATCTGGGCCTCGACATTGGCGATATTAGCCGCTGCGACCGCGACCTGCGCGCTGGCCTGATCGACAGCGATCTTGTAGTCGCGCTCGTCGATCCTCGCGAGGAGGTCGCCGGCATTGACGTGCTGGTTGTCGATGATGGGGACCTCGACGACGTAGCCGCCGACCTTTGCCGCCACCGCAAAGCTGCGAGCGGCCACGAACGCGTCATCGGTCGATTCATAATGACGGACATCGAGCCAGTAGCTCACGCCACCGATGATCGCGAGCAGGAGCAGACAGGCGCCGACTGTGGCAAGCAGCCAGTGCTCGCGCAGCCGATCACGCATCGATGGCTTGCGCCCGGTCTCCTGCTGCGGCGAGGATTCGCGGTCGGGTCGCGTTTCTTGCTCGGGATTGCGCTCAGGCTGCCGCGGCTTCTCCGCGGACGGCCCGCGCTCACGGGTTTGGGCATCCACGGCAGCACCTCAAGCCACGAACGGAGCGGTCAAGGTTCGTTAACCGCAGCGTCCGGCTTGAGGTTCCTGTTCGGCCGGGAGGCGCTACACGGCTCTGGAACTGACCAAGGGCTTGCGTTCGGCTGCCGACGGTTCGCGGAACGCCGGCGTCTCCCCGACAAGCGCCTTGAGCGGAACTGTGAGCCGGCACACCAGGCCCTCGGCGCGCCAATCGAAGTCGGCGCGCCCGCCGAGCTGGGTTTCGATGCTGGCGATCACGCTCCGGGTGCCGAAACCCTTCTGCTTCGGCTTGGTCACGGGAGGTCCGCCGGATTCCACCCAGGCGAGGATCAGCGTGTCGTCGTGCAATTCCCAGGTGATCGCGAGCCGGCCCGACAGCACCGAGAGGCTGCCATATTTGGCGGAGTTGGTGACGAGCTCATGCAACGCCAGGGCCAGCGTCTGCGCGGTCGCGGGCTGCAACTGCACCTCCGCGCCGTCGATCTGGATCTGCCCGGCCTCCGAATACGGCGCGATCTCCTCGGTGACCAGCCGCCGGATTTCAGCACCCTGCCAGCTCGATAGCGACAGCACGGTGTGAACCCGCGCCAGCGCCGTGATGCGGCCCTCGACCGCCCGCACATAGGCGGTCACGTTCTGTGCGCGCGTCAGCCGCACGATCGATTGCGCCAGCGCCAGCGCGTTCTTGGCGCGATGGTCGACCTCGCGGGTCAACAGGCTCTGCCGCTCCTCGGCCTTCTTGCGATCGGTGATGTCGACGGTGACGCCGCTCACCCGGACCACCTTGCCGTTGCGGTCGCTGGTGGCCGCGGCTGTGCCGACGCACCAGCGCACCTCGCCGTCCGGCCGCATGATGCGGAATTCGGTTTCATAGGACGTCTGGCCCTTGCCGAAGCCGGTCCAGGCTTGCCGGAGGTGTTCGACATCGTCGGGATGAAACAGCGCCTGTATGTTGTCGGAGGTGAGCTTGAAGGACTTCGGGTCGACGCCGAAGATCTTGTATTGCCCCTCGTCCCACATCCAGTCGCCGTTGACCCAATCCCAGTCCCACGAACCCATCTTGCCGGCGGCAATCGCCATGCTGCGGCGCGCCTCGCTCTCGACCAGCCGCGTGGTCGACTGCTCGAGCTCGGCGGTGCGCGCGCGCACGCGGTCCTCGAGCTCCGCGTTGAGGCGTTCGAGCTGCCGTGTCTTGCGGTAGAGCTCGGCGAACACGCGGATCTTCGCCCGCAGCACCTCGGGCACCACAGGCACCGGTACGTAATCGACCGCGCCCATCTCGTAGCCGCGAAGCCGGTCGATATCGCTGACCTGGATTGCCGAGATGAAGATCATCGCGGTCTTCTGGAAGCGCGGATGTTCACGGATCATCGCCGCGAGCTCGAAGCCGTCGAGCTCCGGCATGCAGACGTCGACCAGGATGACCGCGACTTCGTTCTTGAGCAGGAACTCCAGCGCCTCGCGGCCCGACGACGCGGCGACGAGCGTCTCGCCGAGCTCCTTCAGGATGACCTCATAGGCCAGCAGCTTCGCCGGCTGGTCATCGACCAGAAGGATGTTTACCTTTTCATGGTCCATCATGTTCGATCGCCGATCAGCGGTGCAGCCACATGCGGATCGCCAGCAGCAGTTGCTCGGTATTCACGGGTTTCGCCAGATAGTCGGACGCGCCTGCCTCCAGGCATTTCTCTCGATCGCCTTTCATCGCCTTCGCGGTCAGCGCGATGATCGGCAGCCGCGCGAAGGCGGAATTTTGCCGGATGGCGCCGATGGTCTGGTAACCGTCCATCTGCGGCATCATGATGTCCATCAGCACGATGGCAATCCTGGGATTGGATTCGACCAGCGAGATGGCTTCGTGACCGGTTGTCGCAGTCAACACCTTCATACCTCGCCGCTCCAACACGCTCGAGAGCGCGAAGATGTTGCGGGCGTCGTCGTCGACCAGCAGCGCGGTCTTGCCAATAAGATCCTCATCGGAACTATTGAGCTTCTCCAGCATCCTCTGTTTTGCGACGGGCAATTCCGTGATCACACGGTGCAGGAACAGTGACGTTTCGTCGAGCAGACGCTCCGGCGATTCCACGCCCTTGACGACGATGCTGCGCGCCATCGTATGCAGTTCCGCGTCTTCTTCCGCTGAAAGTTCCCGGCCCGTGAACACGACAACGGGAATATTGGAGAGCGTCTCGTCCTTGCGGATATGATCCAGTACCTCGAAGCCGCTCATGTCGGGCAGGCGCAAGTCGAGCACGACGCAGTCGCACGGATTTTCGCGCAATGTCGAAAGCGCCCCTGCCCCGGTGCCGGTGGTCACGATCTCGATATCCTCGTGCCCGAGCAGTTCGGTAATGCTGAGCTGCTCCGCCGCATTGTCCTCCACAATCAACAGGCGCTTGCGGCGCGGTCTGGCGTATTCCTTGATCTGTGACAGCGCTGCGCTGACGCCTTCCGTCGTCGTCGGCTTGTTGACGAAGGAGAAAGCGCCGCGCGCCAGCGCGTGCTGTCGGTCCTCGTCGAGCGTGATGATCTGAACCGGAATGTGACGGGTCAGCGGATTGTGCTTGAGCTGGCTCAGCACCGTCCAGCCCAGCATGTCGGGCAGGAAGACGTCGAGCGACACCGCGCTCGGCTGAAACTGCTTGGCGAGATCCAGCGCTTCGGCACCGCGGCTTGCGACCAGCACCTTGAAGCCCTTGTCGCGCGCCAGATCGATCAGCACCCGGGCGTAATGCGGATCGTCCTCGACGATCAGCAGGATGGTGTCGCCGGGCTCGAGATTGAGCCGGTCGTCCGGAAGCTGCTCGATCACACGGTCCTGTGCGCCTGACGCCTGCAGCGCCGGTGCCGGCGTGTGCGGCATCGGGAACGGCTGGGCCTGCTGACGCAGCGCCATCGAGGGGCCGGCATATTTCAGCGGCAAGTAGAGCGTGAAGGTCGAGCCCTTGCCCGGCGCGCTGCGCAGATGGATCTCGCCGCCGAGCAGACCCGCGAGCTCACGGCTGATCGCCAGTCCAAGACCGGTGCCGCCATATTTGCGGCTGGTGCCGGCGTCGGCCTGCTGGAACGCCTCGAAGATCAGCTTCTGCTTGTCTTGTGGAATGCCGATGCCGGTATCCGACACCTCGAACGCAACGACCGCAGGCGCGGCATTGAGGATCGGATGCTCCACACTCCAGCCGCCCAGCGCGGCCGACACGGTCAGGCTGACGCCGCCTTCCGCGGTGAACTTGAACGCATTCGACAACAGGTTCTTGAGCACCTGCTGCAGCCGCTTGGAGTCGGTCACCATGCTGCGCGCAAGATTGGCGTCGACATCGATGCTGAACGAGAGATGCCGGTTCTCCGCCTCGTGCCGGAACGGCCGTCCGACGGTCTCGAGCAGGCTCGATGTCAGGATTTCCTCGGCGTCGACCGTCACCGTGCCGGACTCGATCTTGGAGAGATCGAGGATGTCGCTGATCAGGTTCAGTAGGTCGGTGCCGGCGCCGTGAATGGTGCGGGCAAACTCGACCTGTTTGCCGGTCAGATTGCCGTCGGGATTTTCGGTGAGCTGCTGGCCCAGGATCAGGATCGAGTTCAGCGGCGTCCGCAACTCGTGCGACATGTTGGCAAGGAATTCGGATTTGTACTTCGAAGTCAGCGACAGCTCGGTCGCCTTCTCTTCCAGCGCGCGCCGCGCCTGTTCGATTTCCTGGTTCTTGCGCTCGACGTCGACGTTGCGTTCGGCAAGCTGTTGGGCCTTCTGCTCCAGCTGATCGTTGGTCTGCTGCAACTCCTTCTGCTGGGTCTGCAGCTCGCCGGCGAGCTGTTGCGACTGCTTGAGCAGCGCCTCGGTCTGCATCGTCGCCTCGATGCTGTTGAGCACGATGCCGATGCTGTCGGTCAGCTGTTCGAGGAAGGTGATCTGCGAGGTCGTGAACGAGGAGATCGAGGACAGCTCGATCACCGCCTTGACCTGGTTCTCGAACTGCACCGGAAACACGACGAGGTTCTTCGGCATGATCCGCATCAGCGCCGAATTGATCGGGACCGCATCGCCGGGAATCTCGGAGACGAGGCGCTGGCGCTTGTCGAGCGCGCATTGGCCGATCAATCCCTCGCCGAACTGGACGATCTGCGGATGCGGATTGCTGCTGTCGCTGGCATAGGCCGACAAGAGGCGCAACTGCGCATTCTCGGGATTGTCGACCTGGTAGATCACGCCCATATGCGCGTTGATCAGCGGCGCAAGCTCGGTCAGCAATAGCCGACCGACGGTCGCAAGATCGCGCTGGCCCTGCAGCATGTTGGTGAAGCGCGCCAGATTGGTCTTCAACCAGTCCTGCTCGGTGTTGCGCTCCGTGGTGAGACGGAGGTTGCCGATCATCGTGTTGATGTTGTCCTTGAGCTCGGCGACCTCGCCGCGGACGTCGACCTGGATCGAGCGCGTCAGGTCGCCCTTGGTCACGGCGGTCGCCACCTCCGCGATCGCGCGCACCTGGGAAGTCAGGTTGGCCGCGAGCAGGTTGACGTTGCCGGTGAGATCCTTCCAGGTGCCGGCCGTGCCGGGCACGTTGGCCTGACCGCCGAGCCGTCCCTCGACGCCGACCTCGCGCGCCACGCTGGTGACCTGTTCGGCGAAGGTCGCGAGCGTCTCGGTCATGTTGTTGATGGTGTCGGCGAGCGCGGCCACCTCGCCTTTCGACTTCACCGTCAGGTTCTGCTTCAGGTCGCCGTTAGCGACCGCGGTCACCACCTTGACGATGCCGCGCACCTGCTCGGTCAGGTTGACCGCCATGACGTTGACGGTGTCGGTGAGGTCCTTCCAGGTGCCGGCAACGCCGCGCACCTCGGCCTGGCCGCCGAGCTTGCCCTCGGTGCCGACCTCGCGCGCCACGCGCGTCACCTCGCCGGCGAAGGCGTTGAGCTGGTCCACCATCGTGTTGATGGTGTTCTTGAGCTCGAGGATTTCGCCCTTCACGTCGACCGTGATCTTGCGCGACAGGTCGCCGCGCGCCACCGCGGTGGTGACTTCGGCGATGTTGCGCACCTGGGTGGTCAGGTTCGCGGCCAGCAGGTTGACGTTGTCAGTAAGGTCCTTCCAGGTGCCGCCGACGCCGGGCACCACGGCCTGGCCGCCGAGCCGTCCCTCGGTGCCGACCTCGCGCGCCACGCGCGTCACTTCGGCGGCGAACGAGCGCAGCTGCTCGACCATCGTGTTCAGGGTGTCCTTGAGCAGCAGGATCTCGCCGCGCACGTCCACGGTGATCTTCTTCGACAGGTCGCCGCCGGCGATCGCGCTCGCGACCTCGGCGATGTTGCGGACCTGCGCGGTCAGGTTCGACGCCATGAAGTTGACGTTGTCGGTGAGGTCCTTCCAGGTGCCGGCGACGCCGGGCACTTCGGCC
>NZ_JAQOSR010000125.1:0-27647 GCF_046718885.1 Bradyrhizobium sp. UFLA01-814
ATTGGCCTGGCTGTCACCTGTGCGCTTGTCCAATTCGGCAAGGAACGCATACGTAACGCAATAGTCTCTCCTGTACCGCTCGACTTCCGGTCCCAGTGCCGCGCTGCGACGCAGACCCGAGCGCAGGACCGTGTCAGGGCTGGAGCCGACGCTCGGGCGATATTGATGTTCGACCGTGACGGTACGCGCCGCGGGAAACACCTGCTCGCGAACGGCAGATGTCTTGGTTACCCAGCCGGGCGTATATTGCTGGCGACCGTTGTCGCTCATGCCGGCAGGCATCAGAAGGCCGTCGTCGATCAACTTGGTGCGGGTTGTCGCCGGCAGGTCGGCGACTCGGATCTCCCGATCACCGAGCGGCAGCAAAGGCAGCTTGAACTGACGGAGGAGGGCGGTGACATCCTTGTTGCCGACCATGGCGCGCTGATCGATGGTCAGCGGCACCGCGTTGCCGTCGATCCTGGTCTCGAACGCGACGAAGTTGACCGGATCGCTCGATGGAAGGGCAATGTTCTCGGCTTCGGACAGGTCGATGTCGGGCAGCGGAAAGGCGACAGTGAGCGCAACCGGCTTGCTCGTCTGGTTGACGAATTGGTAGCGAACGGTGACCCGGTCCAGCCCGATATGAAGCTCCTCGCTCGCCATGGCCACGTCCTTGGTGCGGACGAATTGCAGCCCGCCGATGGACAATTCGGCCGCGGAATCATTTGCCCGCGCAGGCCAGCCGGTTGCGGCCAACAGGGCGATCATCAAGGCTCGCGACCTCAACGACAGCCCGCTTAACGCTCCATTTGCCATGCCGGCCTCCATGCGGCGCCGCAGCGTCTGTCCGTGTGGGTCAATCGATCGCCTGGTAGAGGTCGCCCCATTCCGGCTTCCAGACGCCATCGGGGTCGCAAACCACGATCGCGAGCTTCATGTCATTGGCGAGACGGATTGCGCCGCGAAAGGCATCCTGGGCCGGCATATGGGCGCTGACCTGGTCGCTGTTCAGGCGTCCCCCGCTTGCGGCGGCCGGCAACACGATTGACCCGGAGGCACCGGCATTGTCGCGCCTCAAAACCAGAGTAATCGCGTCTGGCTGGATTTCGCTGACTTGCTCAAATCTGTTTCTGGCCATGATTTTGCACTGCAAGCTGAAGGAGTTCGGACTATCACCGTCCAGTGAAAGAGTTGAACGGGATCGGGGTTGCTCGCCACTAATTGACGCTGCACTCGCGCAGTCTTGGATTAGGCAGTCTTGGATTAGTCGGACTGACGCCGCATTCGGTTCGGTTACATTGAGGCGGATATGCTTCGTCGATCTAGCTGGATCTGGCTCTCTATCGTCGGCGCGGCCATAGCGGCCACCGGGGCAAGGGCCGACGATACGGTCGTGCGAAGCTTTGCCGGCGGTTCGGCTGCATCCATGGTGGGGATCGTCGCGGCCAGCCAGGACGTCGAACTCGCGGGCCCGCAAGCGCTCAGCGCTGACGGACAGGGAAACCTGTTTGTGCTCGATCAAATCAATGGCCGCATTCTGCAATTCGACCCCAAACAACCGAACACGGCTCCCGACATCCTGAAGATGCCTGGCGATGTGCAGCCCACCGACCTCGTCGTCCATAACGACGACATCATGGTTTGGGACGGCGGCGTGCGGATGCTGAAGGCGGCACCAGGACAGTCCACACGCGGGCTGGGTGGAGACGAGATCCAGCTGGAGGAAGTCTCATCCCGCGGAACCGACGACCAGGTCGCCATTTCGGCCTTCGCCCAGATGGGCTCGCAGGCGCTGAGCAGCCCGACCGACTTGCTCGATCAGAATACGCGCGCGGCCATCGTGAGGACGACGCGACAGCCCGACCGGCAATATATCGCCTCGCGCAGCAAGGGATCGGTGATCGCCGATATCATTCCCGACAAGGGCAATGCCGGCGTTCGGGTCGAAATCCAGACCATGGTATCCAACGAGACCATCGGTCAGCTCGGCCTGCGCGTCCGCAACCAGCTCGGCACCGTTGAGTTTCTCGAGATCGACAACAGCGACCGCTTCTACGTGCTGGCCGAGGACATTCCTCCGTCGGGCAAGAATGCCTCCACCTTCGTCGCACGCTATGCCGCGAACGGACGCCTAGAGGGTATCTACGAGCTGCCGCTGGAGAACACGCCCGTGACCCGGCGGTTCGTCACCGTTTCGGGCGATGGCGACGTCTATTTTCTGCGCACCAAGCCGGATGGTGTCGAGGTGGTCGGTGTCGGCTTCCGCCCCCTGGGGAAGGTATCCGTCATTGACGTCAGGCCATCGCGCACGGCGGCCGCGCCGGCGGCGGCGCGGCCGGATATCAAGTTCAATGCGACCGCTGCCGTGCGGCCGTCCAATCGTCAGCAGGCGATCGAGACCGCCTTCGCCTTTGAGGGCATTCAGTGGAAGCTGACACCGGCCAACTACGGCAGCGATCCCGACAGCCAATGCTCCGGTTTCAGCCGTATTCGCCGGCCGTGGTACCTGCAGGGCAAGATAAACCAGGAAGTGCGCGGCGTGCCCTATTGCTGGGGGTGCCACGGTTCGCTCGCGAACTTCCGGCAGCGGATCGACAGCGGGACGCTGGCGGGCAATGTTTGCACCCGTAACGAGCCACGGCCGGATGTGGCCGGTGTCGACTGTTCGGCATTCGTCAGTGCCACGTGGGGGCTTTCCGTCCACTACACGACCGCCGCCATCCCTGCGATCGCCGCACCCGTGACCAACCCCTGGGACCTCAAGCCTGGTGACGCCCTGAACAAGCCGGGTTCCCACGTGATGCTGTTCCTGCGGTTCACACCCGATCGCAAGGCTGAGGTCATGGAATCCTCGACGGGTGGCTGCAACGGTCGGGTCTGCCGCAACGTCTATCCGCTCGCGAGCCTGCTCGCGCGCGGTTACGTTCCGGTCCGCTTTCGGGCGTTCGCAGACGATCAGACGACCGTTTCCGCGAACGCCTATCAGGAGACCGAGGCGCCGACAGGCCGCAAGACGGCGAATAAACGGCGCTGAACCTGAGGTCTTGCCAAGGCTACAGATGAACATGGATCGCCGCCTGCGCGCTGGTTTCTGGAGGTCCGGACGGCATTCCTGCCGCTCTGCCTTGCCGGTGTGGTTCCAGGGCGGACCTGCTTGATATCGAGGTGGATCGCGATGCGAACGCTTAGGGGCTTTGATCGAAGGACCGGTTGGCTGTGCGCCGCCATCCTGCTCGCTGCGTTGATCGGCCTGCCACTCCAGCACGCGCATGCGGCGGGTGAACTGTCGATAAGCAATCCCGACGGTGCGGCTCTCCGGGCGCTCGTCATCGGCATCGACGACTACCAGCATGTACGCAAATTGAAGGGCGCGGTCGCCGACGCCAACGACATCGTGTCCAGCTTGAGGACCATGGGCGTCAGCGATGTGGTCGAGCTGACCAATGCACAGGCCGACAGGGCGAGCGTGCTGCGCGAGATCAGCTCACTGGTGGAGCGGACAAAGAGCAACGATCTCGTCTTCCTGTCGATCGCGGGCCACGGCACGCAGGAGCCGGAGCGGATCAAGGGCTCCGAACCGGACGGAATGGAGAACGTGTTCCTGCTGCCCGAATTCGCGACCACGCCGGCCGGATCTGTCGAGCGCATTCTGGGAAGCGAATTCAATCATTTCATCCGGCAGTTCGAATTGCGCGGCGCAAGGGTGATCTTCGTCGCGGATACCTGCCATGGCGGCGGAATGGTGCGCGATATCGATCCGCGTGCGGCCGAGATGAGCTTTCGACAGGTGCCGCGCTACACGCTGCTGGTCGATGAATTGAAGCCGGTGTCGAGCAGCGACGACCCGAAGTCCGAACTCGATCTCGACCACACCGCGTTCATCGCCGCGGTCGATCGTCACACCAAGGCTCCGGAAGTGCGGATTCCCGGGATCGATGGCCTGCGCGGCGCTCTGAGTTATGCCGTTGCGCGGGCCGTGGAGGGCAACGCGGACATCAATCATGATGGCAAGGTGACCCTGAAGGAGCTTTTCAGCAATGTTCGGCAGGTGGTCTATCAACTGTCCGACCAGCGCCAGAACATCGTGACGGTCTCGTCGCCGGCACAGATGCCGGAAACCGAGGTCGCCTTCGAATTGACGCGCGGCGTGGTGCTGATCCAGGGGACGGCCGCGAGAGCTGCCTCCGGCCAGGTTGCTAACGTCGCGTCCGCCGAGAAACAATCTCCTGCGTCGCCGGCCGTTACGGCTAAGTCGGAAACTGCTCCAACCAGTGCCGCTGCGACCGCCCCGGCCGCGCCCAGTGCCGCGCTGCCGCCGTTCCGCCTCACCACGCCGATCCGTTTGGCGGCGCTTGACGGCAAAATGAGCTATTTCACGAGCCTCAAGCCGCAGGATGCCAGCGTGCAGGCCGTTCAACCGACTGATAATCCCGACCTGATCTGGGACCCCGTGTCTCATGACGTGATCGCCTGGGGCGACGTGGTCGCCTATGGCGTTGACGTTGGCGGTTTGACGACAGTGGTCAACCGAACCGCGGCAATTCGGGAGCTTAAGCGCATGGCGACGCGATCGCCGCAGCTGATGCGTATCTGGCCGGATGATCGACAGCAGCGCAGCGGCCAGACCGTCGAGGTCGAATTGTCCGACGTCGGTTCGCGGGCTGTGCTGCTATTCAACGTGTCCGGTGATGGAACCATCCAAATGCTGTATCCGGTGGGGTCCGATGCCGCGCTGGCTCGATCGGCAAATCTGCGACTGCCTCTCCGGGTGGGCGAGCCGTTCGGCGCCGAGCAGATCGTCGCGGTGACCTCGCAGCAGCGGATGGTCGATCTGGAGACGGTCCTGATGCAGCTCAACCGGCGCCGTGCCTCGGGGCAGGTGATCAAGAGTCTGGAGCGCTACCTGCCGGCGGACGCGCGGATCGCGTCAATCGGCTTCTTCAGCGTTCCCTGACAAAGCTGTGACAGCGGGTCATGTCGCCAGCGAAACTGGTTTCCCGGAAGCAATCAGGGTTCGCGATCGTGCTGTTGCTGGCGGGAAGCGGCGTCGCGTTCGCGGCGCCGCCGCCATCGGCCTCTCCATCGGCAGGTGCGACGAACGCTCCGTTGCTCTGGCGCGTACAGGCCTCGCGCGGCCCGGCAAATGCTGCCGGCGTGGCGCTTGAGATCCTGCCGGGTCCAACGGTCAACATTGGCGGCAAGGTGTCATTCGGCGTAACCGCCAGGAAGCCCGGCTATCTGATGCTGGTGGATGTGGATGCGGAAGGGCGGATGTCCCAGATCTTCCCGACTGCCGAGCTATTGGCGCAGTCGGTCGGACCCGACATGAATCTTGTGAAGCCCGGCGTCCAATTCATTGTTCCGACCCCAGCGGCACAGCAGCGTGGATTTGAATATGTCGTCGCGCCGCCGGCCGGGTCCGCCGTGATCGTTGCGATCCTGAGCGAGCGACGTGTGCAATTGCTGGATTTGCCGGACGTTCAGCGCAAGCTTCAGGGGCCGGCCGACACGTTGAGCTATCTGTCGGATTGGACCAGTCAGCTGCGGATACCGGACAGCGGCGGCGGAAGACTGCTGCCGAACAATTGGTCGTTCGACATCAAATCATACTCCATCAAGTAGGTGAGCGATTGCGTTGCTACGGCTACCCGGGCGGTTGAGGAGACCGTCCGGCGCGATCATGTAATATTCTTGTGGCCGAGGCTGCTGTCCGGCGTCTTGCGTGCAGGGCCCCGCGGTTTGGCTCCGTTGCCCCGGCATGACCGATTGCGGAGGAGACGGCGGCCCGACCTCGAGCGCGCCGCCGTGCATGCTGTCCTAGTTGCAGACCTCGACATTGCCGGTACCGCCGCCGGGACCTCCGCCGCCACGGTAATCGAGATGACACCCGCGACGGACCGGGCGGCATAGATAAGCATCGCACACGATCTGGCCGCTGCCACCCGAGGGTCTGGCCGTCGCCTGCCGTCGGGGAACGTCGGCTTGCGGCTCGGGCCTCTCGCGGACCGGACGATCGGCACGCGACGGCCGCTCATCCGTGTTGCGCTTCGCCACCGGCTTTTTCCCGCGCCGCTTCTCGCATTCGTTGTCCTCGTTCAGGAACGAGCCTTCGGCGCAGGTGATCTTGCGGCACTGGTCGCCGTCGGCTTTGTAGCCGTGTTCGCAGATCAGCGGGCAAACCCGGGCTGGCTTCAGCTTGATCGCATCGAGCACATCGAGGCTTGCAAGCTTGACGTCAAATTTGGTTCCGGCGTGCCGGTTGAACAGGGTCAGGGAGCGACGCGAGGCCGCGTTCCACTCACCGTCGATGGAGCCCGTGAAACAGCCAACCCGGCTCAATTCGCTCTGCACCGATTTGGCAAGATCCTCCTGCGGCGACGCCGTGTTCAAGGCGGCAACCTTCGCGCCCTCGCTATTCTGCGATGGGGTCGCGGTTGCAATATTATCCGGCCTGGCGCTGTCGGGCGCGGGTCCGTTCGCGGAAAGCATGGCGACCGTTGAGGTTTGGGATGCGGTTCGCTTGCGTTCAGCCTCAGCAGCTTGGTCCTGCGCTGCCTGCTTTGTTCTTTCTGCCGCGATCCGGGCATCCTCCGCAGCCTTGAAATCTGCGGCCGCCTTTTCCTGCTCCGCTCGCTGGGCACCTTCGGACGCAAGCCGAGCCTTCTGCTGCTCCGCTTCCTGCGCTTTCCGGGTCGCGGTGACGCGCGCGTCCTCCGCGTCGATCTGATTGAGCTGAAGCTTGGCCAGGTTTGCGTAATAGCCGTCGGGGTGCTGGGCGAGGAACGCGCTCATAGCGGCCTTGTTACCCAGTTGCAGGGCCAATTCGTAGTCGCGACGAATTTCCGACGAGGCGCTAGCCGGCGGCGGCGCCGGCTCCTCTGCCTTTGGCACGAGCGCAACGTCCTCACCGCCCAGCGATCCGTAAACGTAGGGCTCCTGTCGATTACCCGTGGCTTGCAGGACATCATCGCGGACGAAGCCGAAAGCCCTGCGCAGGTCGAGTCCAGGCTTTGCGATATATTTCACCAGTGCCGTCGCGTAGGGACTGTTCGTGCTGTTGCCGTCGAGCGCGGTCAGTCCGGCCTTGGCCGCAAACGCGATCAGCGTATTGGATACGGCGGGCTCTACCCGGGCGAGCCCGCGGCTGATCGCGCGCGAAGCGACGGTTCGTTTCATCGTGTCGGCGAATGGATTGTTGCGACAGGCGTCAACGATCACGACGCGGAGCTGTTTCGCGGGCTCGATAGCCAGCAGGACGCGATCGAGCGAGAAGGCCTCGTCATAGATATCAGTGTCGCGCTCAAGCCTGGCATCCGTCGGAATCAGATAATTCGTCCCGTCGATCTCGATTCCGTGACCTGCATAGTAGACGATGGCGATGTCTGCATCGCGAGCTTGGTCGGCGAAATCCCTCAGTGCCCGCCGCATGTCGCTCGAGGTCAGGTTCAGCCGGGACTCCACCAAATCGAACCCGGCGCCCTTCAAGGTCGCGGCGATTGCGGTGGCATCATTGGCAGGATTTGGAAGCAATGGCGCATTTTGATAGTTCGAATTTCCGACCACCAAAGCCACTCGCTTCGTTGCCCAGGCTGGCTGAGACGCCAGGAGAACTGAAGCAGCAAGAACAACAAGAACTCGGAGGAGCGTGTAGCGCATGGCGAACGTCCAAAATCGGCTCAAAACAACGGCAGCTTTATCGAAGGTGGCCGCGCGCAAACTCCACTGCGTCAAGCGTTACGAGCGCCGGCATGCCTCCGTACGGTAACAATCCTGAGTCCAATCCATTCCTGATGTTGTCGCTTGGGGAAGCGAGAATGTTCAAGGATACACCGAAGCGTGTAGGGCCGGTGGCGGACGGCCGAACAAATGTCAGCTGACCTGTAAGATATTGAAATATCTGATTTTTATCTTTGGCGCCGGAATGGCTGGCAGTGCCGCCATCCGGGTGGCTTCGCCAAGCGAAGTTCCATCTCTCGATAGTGATCTCGGAATTGACCCGCATGCTCAAGCGATGCTCGCGCGGATCGTCAGGGTGTGGCGGCCGCGTCGTTAGTCTCGGTGGCGTCGACAAGGTTCAGCCGGCTCGTTTCGGCTGTTTGTCGCGCCGCGGGCCTCTTCCATAGGAGCGCGAACTGCGTCTATCTGGAAGCAACGCCGATCCGCTCGAGCCGAGACGTGCGAGTCCCGAAAGAATCGAAATCTGCGTCCTCGGGATCCGGACGTCGACGCGTGGACCCCCACCGCAGGTGTCGTGGAAATCTCTAGCGTTGGAGACGCACATGTCAATTCCGCTGAAAATCTACGTCACGCCATTTGCCGAGAAAGGTGTCGCCGAGCCTCAAAAATGGAGTGGCGAGGCCGCCAAGAAGGCACTGGATGTGGTCAATAAGATCTGGGCGAAGGCCAAGATCGCGTTCGTGATCAATGATTACGTGGAAGATAAACCGCTCGATATGGCGAAGAGCGCGCGCAACAATGACCAGCGCGTGCTGGATGTTCTCAGTCTCCGGCATGCTCCCGACAACGCGGTCCACATTTATCTCGTCAACCCGATTGTCAATCTCTCGGCCGGTGGCAGCTCATACCTTCATAGCAATCCCGAGCCGGCAAGCTTTGTCCAATGGTATGGCAATGACTTTGCCAACGGACGCGCGTGGGCCCATGAACTTGGGCATTTGATGAGTCTCGACCACGTCGACGTAGATTACGCCGATGAGAAGCAGGCCGCCCTGCGCAGCAACTTGATGACGAAGGGATTGAGCGTGGGAAGCGATTTGACCGGTCAGCAGATCAGCACGGCCAAAAGTTCAAAACTGGTGAAGCGATTTGGCGGCTGACCTCGGAACCTGCTGCCGGCGCCTTCCATGGACGGATTGCCGCCGGCCCGATCGCTCGTTCGCCCACCGACCGCCGGAGAGACGCCATGCCCAGGATCGACCTTGCAAACGTGCCGGAACGCAAGGGGACCGGCTATCCGGCGGAGTTCGCCGCGCCGTGCGCCGAGCGGGCGCGGCAGCGTCTCGGTGATGCCGGCGGGCTCGCCGACTTCGGCGTCAACCTGATGCGGCTGCCGCCCGGCAACTGGTCGAGCCAGCGCCACTGGCATTCGGACGAGGACGAGTTCGTCTATGTGCTCGCGGGCGAAGTGGTGCTGGTGGAAGACGGCGGCGAGACGGTGCTGCGGGCCGGCGATTGCGCGGCATTTCCGAAAAACTCCGGCAACGGGCATCATCTGATCAACAGGGCGCAGATGACGGCGACCTATCTCGAGGTCGGCTCGCGCTCGCGCGCCGACGTCATCACCTGCTCCGACATCGACATGATGAGCCCGAGCTCCGACGGCCGCTTTCTGCACAAGGACGGCACGCCGTACGAATAGCCCACCTGCCGCGCCGCGCCCGAAATCGGGCGTTGCGGATTGGCCGGCGAAGGACCAATGTTCCGGCGAGGAGCTTTGGTCGCGTCGATGGCGGAATGGTATTTCATCTGGGTCGACGGTCCGCGCGGACCCGAGCCGCAGAAATGGTCGTCGGACGGGCTGTGGGGCCAGCTGTCGCGTCAGGACGTGATCGTGCGTTTTCCCCTGAGCGATCGCGAGGCCGAATTGTCGCTCGACCAGCTCGCAAGGCTGCACCCGGTGCCGCAGTGAGCTGCGCCGCAGTTTTCCGTCGACGTTCGATCCGCCGGGTTGAACGTCAGACCGAAAGATCGAAGCCGGGCGTCTCGATTTCGGTCAGGAATGAGGCGACGAACATCTTGCCCAGCACGTGCTTGGCCGCCGGCGTGCCGGCCTTGAGCAAGCCGGCGCGTGTAGCCTCTGCGAGCTCGGCAAGCGTCGGTGCTGCGAGGCTCGTGTCGGGTGTGGCGCGCGGCGCCGTCGCGGATGCGCTGAGCAGCACGCCGGCATAGTAGAGCCGGGTGAGCGCGCGGACATGTGCGAGCCGTGCGCGCAGCGCCTCGTCGAGCGGGCGGCCGAGCCAGGCACGATGCAGGATGTTTTCCAGCTCCGGCGTGCGCGCCAGGCTGTCGCCGACAATCGCAAGGTCGACCAGCGGATCGGTGCGATAGGCGGATTCCCAGTCGATCATCCAGAGCCTGTTGCCGTCGAACAGGATGTTGGCGGGGAGCGAGTCGTTGTGGCTCGACACCGAGTTGGCCTCGTCCCAGGCATAGGCCGCGCGGATCCGCGCGAGATGCGCGTTGCAGCGCTCAAGCACGCCGGGCGCGAACAGGCCGGTGCGGCCGACATGGGCCCAGAGCCGGGCCACGATGTCGGGGTAGCGCACGAAAGCGGGAAAGGTCGGCGTCGCCTGCAGGCGCGCCAGCAATTCGCCGAGCGCCTTCGCCAGCGCCGGCAAGCCGCCGGGATAGCGGCCGAGCGGCTGCCGCTGCACAAAATCCATCACCGCGATGCGCGAGGCCTCGTCGACATAATGGAGTCGCGGCGCGATGCCGGCCTCGGCCGCGATCCTGAGCGACACATACTGAAACGGATTGCGCAGCGGGCTCGGCATTCCTTCGATTCGGAGCAAATAATTCTCGCCGCCTGCATGGATCCGGAACAATTGCGCCGACGTTGCGCCGCCCGAGACGGATGTGACGGCGTCGATCGCTGCGGTGCCGATCACCTGACGCAGTGCGGCATGTGCTGCGTCGCGCTCTATCGGCGGAAGTTTATCGAGAGCACTCATGCGCAAGAAGTTAGCATGGCCGCTATGCGTGCCGAAATCGCATTGATCAGCGTTCGCGATCTATTGCTGGCAGCGCACGACGAAGCGTGAAACAATGCTGCAAAAATCATGTTGGGAGAGAACTTGATGTCGTTCGAGCGGGGGTTGCATTGCGCCGTTGCGTGCCGATCATGGATCGCGTTGCCATTATTCTGCCTGATCAGCACGTTCGGAGTGGTGCATAACGCCGCCGCGAACGAGTCCTTGCAGATTGTGGACGCGCGCGTGCCGGCGGTCGACAAAGCGGGCGGGGACCTTCCGTTGACGATGACGATCAAGAACGAGGCCGACAGCGCCGATGCGCTGCTTCGTGTCCGCTGCCCGGTTGCGAATTTTTCCGAGCGTCATACTGTGGATCGCGGCGAGGGCGCACCAGCGATGCGCTCGATATCCAATATACCAGTGCCGGCAAAGGCAATGCTCGAGCTGAAGCGTGACGGTTATCACGTCATGCTGCTGCAGATGCGTCAGGCGCTCACGCCGGGCGAGACCTTCAAATGCGCGATCGTTTTTCAGAAAGCAGGCACCATCGAGACGGAGGTACAGGTCCAGAAGTGACCTCACATCAGTGACTCAAGAAGGCGGCGCGTGGCGTACAGCCACGCGCCGGGACTCAAGGCTTCTCGCGTGACCGCCCGTGTGTGACGGGCGGTTCGATCAATGAAGAATGCTAGATCCGGAGGAAATGAACTCATGACAAGGTTGAATTGGGTAAAGTCGCATATGCTCGCCGCGGCAGTAGCATCCGCAGCGACCTTCGCGGGCTCTTTCGCGCTCGCCGACGATGTCAATCAGGACCGTCTGCTCAATGCTGACAAGGAAGCAGGCAACTGGCTGCACCACCACAAGAACTATTCGGCGACGCGCTTCTCGTCGCTGGCCGATATCAACAAGGACAACGTCAAGAACCTGAAGGTCGCCTGGACCATGCATCTCGGCGGCGTCGAGGGCGGCGGAATCTGGTCGCATGGTGGCTTGGAGGGAACGCCGATCGTCGAGAACGGCTTCATGTACGTCACCGACGGCTGGGGTTCGGTCTACAAGATCGATGCGCATGGCGGCAAAGGCGTGCTGCTCTGGAAGATGGATCCGAAGACCGACCATGACTGGGCCGGCGCGGTCGCCTGCTGCGGCGTCGACAACCGCGGCGTCGCATTGTGGGGCAATCTCGTCGTCTCGCACACGCTCGACGGCCGCCTGATCGCGACCAACAAGGAGACCGGGCAGGTCGCCTGGCAGCGCCAGGTCGCCGATCCCGACAAGGGCGAGGTGATCACCGGCGCACCGCTGATCGTCAAGGACATGGCGATCACAGGCGTGGCCGGCGCCGAATACGGCATTCGCGGCTGGATCGCCGCGACCGACCTGAAGAGCCAGAAGGAAGTGTGGCGCACCCACACCATCCCGGGCAAGGACGAGGCGGGTCACGAGACCTGGAAGGACGACAAGGACGCCAAGGCGAGCGGCGGCGGATCGACCTGGGTCACCGGCAGCTTCGACCCCTCGACCAACACCATCGTTTGGGGCGTCGGCAATCCCGGACCGGACTGGGACAACGAGTACCGGCCCGGCGACAACCTCTACACCGACTCGTCGCTTGGTCTCGATGCCGACACCGGCAAGATCAAGTGGCACTACCAGCACACGCCGAACGATCCCTACGACTATGACAGCGTGGCGGAGAACGTGCTGGTCGACGTCCCCGGTCCGAACAACACGACGCAGAAGCTCGCGCTCGAGGCCGACCGCAACGGCTTTGCCTATGCGATCGACCGCAACAGCGGCAAGTTCATCTGGGGTCTGCCGTTCGTCAAGAAGGTGACCTGGACCAAGGGTCTCGACCCCGAATCCGGCAAGCCGGTGGAGTATGATCCGAAGCAGGGCGTGCAGCGCTACAACGCGGCGGTGACGCCAAGCCGGACCAACAAGGTGACGGACATCTGCCCCGGCAACATGGGCGGCAAGAACTGGCCGCCGACCGCGTATAATCCGAACCTGAAGCTCTGGTACATCCCGGTGATCGAGAGCTGCAACCGGATTACGGTCGAGGAGACGACGCCGGACAAGTTGAAGAAGCGCGAGTTCTTCACGGGCGGCGGACCGAGCCAGCCGGTCAAGATCACCGGCAGCGTCACCGCGATCGACGTCACCACCGGCAAGGTGGCAGGGAAGGCGGAGACCGAATTCCCGAACCTCGGCGGCATCCTTGCAACGCCCGACCTCGTGTTCTCCGGACAGCCGTCCGGCGAGGTGATCGCCTATGACGCGAAATCGCTGCAGCAGCTCTGGCAGTTCAACACCGGCGGTGGCGTCAACGCGCCCCCGATGACGTTCTCGGTGGACGGCAAGCAGTATGTCGCGATCCTGGTCGGCCTCGGCGGTGCCTGGGACAAGTGGTTCATCGATGCCACGCCCGAGCTGAAGCGGATGCAGCCGGGTTCGATGCTCTACGTGTTCGCCCTTTGACGTCGCAAGCGCGGGAGGCCTCTCACCGAGGCCTCCCGCGTCGATTTGGCCGAGAAAGACAAGAAAAAAGACAAATGAAAAAAAAATGGCTGGTTGGCGCGTGGCTCGGCTGCGCGCTGGTGATGGGATTCATCGGTACCGCGCAAGCGCAGTCGGCGAGCGATCCGACCGATGCGGGCAAGGCGGTGTTCAAGCGCGGCAATTGCGTCGGCTGCCACAAATGGCACGGCAATGGCGGCGGCGGCTATGGCGGCGACGCGCTGTCGCTGCGCAAGACCGAGCTGACCCGCGAGCAGATCATCGAGACCGTGACGTGCGGGCGGCCGGGCACCGGCATGCCGTTCTTCGTGCGCGGCTCCTACGACACCACGAAATGCTACGAGATGACCCGGCAGGACGTCGCGGACCGCATGCCGCCCGAGGCGAATGTGTTCCTGCGGCCGAACGAGATCGAGGCCGTCGCCGATTACGTGCTCGCCCGGGTCAAAGGCAAGGGCGAGCCGACCTACGATGAGTGCATCGCGTTCTTCGGCGATGGCTCGCGGGTCTGCAACATCTACAAGGAGGCCGGCCACGCCGCGGCGCCGTCCGACCAGAGCGAGAAGGCAAAGCCATGAGCAAGCAAGGATCGGCAATCCGTGGCTTGGTCTTCGCTGTCACCGTCACGGCAGCGGTGCCGGCGATGGCGACCGCGGGAGACCTGCGCGACATCAGCGTCGGAATGGCGATCAGCAGCGTGCCGGACGCGGGCTACATTAATCTGACCTGCGTCGGAGAGAAGACCCACAGATTGGCTGATTGGGCGCAGTGGCAGGCTTGCCAGGCCGGACCGGACCAGCTGCGCGGCATCCGCTTCGAGTATGATCGCGAGAGCGGGCGGGAAGGCACCATGGTCGGCGGCCATCCCGCGATCCTCACCGTCATGATCGACAAGGACGCCAAGATCGCGGCGCTCATGATCGAGACCGATCCGAAGGCGCGGCTCTATCTGCGCAAGAAGGCGTTCCTGCTCGGCCTACAGGCGAGATCGCGCTATGGCGAGGACGGTTGGACCTGTTCGAAGGCACAGCCGGGCGCCGACAAGCAGGAGGTCGGCGGCGTATTTGTCGACGAGAAATGCACCAAGACCACCGACGGCCGCACGGTCGAGATCGAGCGTCATCTCTACCGCGAGCCGAACAAGGAGCTCAAGGACATGACCGACGAGACCCGGATCACGATCCGCCGTGCCGGGTCTTGAGCTGCGAACTGAAATAGCCAAATTTTCAGTTGCTTAACTGATCTAAAATGACTCTCTTTCTTTTCGTCATGGCCGGGCTTGTCCCGGCCATCCACGTCTTTTCTTGCGCGATTGCAGCGAAGACGTGGATGCCCGGCACAAGGCCGGGCATGACGGAGCTAGTCTAATGCCGCGCCAGCAGCACGACGACGATCAGGGCCAGGATCGCGCACAGCACCTTCCAGAAGGTGACGGGATCGCGATCGTGCAGTGACTTGCGGGTCGCGACGGCGGGGCCGGCCCAGGTCGCGCCGTTTTCCAGTTCGTGCGCGAACTCGATGGCATCGCCGAAGCGTTGCGCCGGATCGACGCTGAGCGCCTTGCCGATCACCGCGTCGAGCCAGGCCGGCAGGTCCGGCCGGTAGCGCGACAGCGGCGCCGGCTTGCCGAAGCGCGGCCGCGAGAACGGCTCGATCTCGCCGAACGGATAGTTCGCGGTGAACATGCGGTAGACCGTGACGCCGAGCGCGAACAGGTCGGAGGCCTCGTCGCCGGCCTTGCCGCCGAATAGTTCGGGCGCCATGTAGCTCGCGGTGCCCGGAATGTCCTCGGCGGGAAAATCCTCCAAGAGCGGCACCCGCGCGACGCCGAGGTCGACGAGGCGCAACCCGCCGTCCTTCAGCAGGATCACATTGTCGGGCTTGATGTCGCGATGGATGATGCCGGCGCGGTGCAGCGCGGTGACCGCGCGCACCAGCTTGGTTGCAATCGCGATGCCCTCGGTGAGCGACAGCCGCGGCGCGCGGCCAAGCCGCTGCTCCAGCGTTTCGCCCTCGTAGAGCGGCATCGCCGAATAGAGCCTGGTCTGCCGCTCCGCCGGCACCTCGATGATTTCGCCGATCCAGAGGCTGCGCACGCGCGCGGCGACCCAGGCCTCGCGCACGAAGGCGAGGCGGTAGGAGCCTTCGCTCGCGACCCGTGGATGGGGAAACTTCAGCACCACTTCGCGGCCGGCGCGCTTGTCGGTCGCCTTGAACAGGCGGCTGTAGCGTCCGTCGGACAAAACGTCGCCGAGGCTGAAATCGTCGATCGTGTCGCCGGTCACCGGCAAATCGAGGATCGGCAGCGTCGCGATCGCGTGGGTAAGATCGTCGCGATCCGCCGGCGGCAGGTCGACGACGTCGAGCACCAGCGCGGTCGTGTTGTCGCTGCTGCCGGCCGCGAGGGCGGCATCGACGATGCTGCGCGCCGATTCGTCCGGCGGCGTACGCTCCTCCAGTAGCTGCTGGAGGCGGGAATCGCCGAGCGCGCCGTGAACCCCGTCGCTACAGATCAGCAGGCGATCATGTTGCCGGAGCCCGAGGGACGTGTAGTCGAAGCGGGCGAATTCCTCGAAACCGATGGCGCGACTCAGCATGTGGGCGAGGTCGCCGCGCCCGGCGATATGATCCTGCGTCAGGCGTTCCAGCCGGCCGTCGCTCAGGCGATAGGCACGGGTGTCGCCGATATGGATCACATGACATTGCCGCCGCGACAGGATGATCGAGGAGAACGCGCAGGCCATGCCGCTCCGCGCGGCATCGACGCGGCCCTGGCCGTAGATCCAGCTGTTGGCGGCTTCCAGCGCTCGCGCGGCGCGGCGACGGACGCCGAGCGTCTCGGGCAGCGAATAATAGGCGTCGATGAAGCTGCGGACCGCGACCTCCGCGGCCTCGCGTCCGCCCTTGTGGCCGCCGACGCCGTCGGCGACCGCGGCGACGACGTCGCGATGGACCGAGCCCGGCTGGCCGAGGCAGGCCGCGACATAATCCTCATTGGCGGCGCGCTTGCCGGTCTCGCTGGCGAAGCCGACGCGCACCCCCAAGTCCCGTTGCGAACCGTTCGCCACGTCCGAGCCCCGTCACATTGCGGAGCGGAGTCCTCAGACGCGCGCTCCCGACACCGCGCCCCAGGTGGTGCGCCAGCGGACCTTGACCATGGCAAGTCCGATGAAGCCAAGCAACGCCAGCCCGCCGAAGAACAGAAAGCCGGCGCCGAAGCCGCCGGTCATGCCCTTGGCGAAGCCGAGCGTCTGGGCAAGGAAGAAGCCGCCGATGCCGCCGGCGCAACCGACCAGCCCGGTCATGAGGCCGATCTCGTGACGGAAGCGTAGCGGGATCAGCTGGAACACGGCGCCGTTGCCCATGCCGAGCGCCAGCACGCCGATCGAGAACAGCAGCACCGAGATCCAGGCAATGCGCGGCAGTTCGGTCAACGCCCAGCCGGCCTGCGTCGGCGCGGTCGGGCCCTCCGGCATGAAGGCGATGACGAGATAGGCGGCGACCACGACGCCGAACAGGATCGACAGCGAGCGAATGCCGCCGATCCGGTCGGCGATCATGCCGCCGACGGGACGGAACCCCGAGCCGAACGCGACGATCAGCGCGACCAGCATGCCGGCCGCGACGCCGGAGACATGATACTGCACGGTGAAATAGAGCGGCAGCGCGTTAGCGAGGCCGACGAAGCCGCCGAAGGTGATGAAGTAGAAGAACATGAACCAGCGGCTGTCGGAATCCTTCAGCAGCGCGCCGTAGGCCTTGAGCGAGATCCTCTTGCGCTCGCCCGGCGCGTCCTTGGCTGCGAACGCGTAATAGGCGAGCACCATCAGCATCGGAATAAGCAGGCAGCCGAACACGGCCTGCCAGCCCCAATGCTCGGCAATGGTCGGCGCAAGCAGCGTGTCGAGCACGACGCCCATATTGCCGGCGCCGGCAATCCCCATCACCACGCCCTGATATTGCGGCGGATACCAGCGGCTCGCCTGGGGCAGGGCGACCGCGAACGAGGCGCCGCCGACGCCGAGCGCCAGCCCGAACAGTTCGATGGCGAGCTTGCTGGTCAGCCCGAAATGCCACACCGCCGCGGTCGCGGCGATCACGACGAGCTGGGCGATGATGCCGGTGCGCTTGGCGCCGATGATGTCGGCGAGAATGCCCATCGGCACGCGCAGCAGCGCGCCGGCGAGCACGGGAATAGCAACGAGGGTGAACTTTTCGTTCACCGCCAGATTCATGTCGCGCGCGATGTAGACGATCAGCGGTCCGAGCGCGACCCACGCCATGAAACTGATGTCGAAGTACAGGAACGCGGCAATTAGTGTCGGCCAGTGACCTGCCTTCTTGAACTCGGCTAGCTTCATCGCAAGCATCTCGCGTTGATGCGGCGGAGGCAGCCGCACAAAGCGCGGCCGTCTCAAGCGCAGACAAATGGAATGTGGGTGAATGCTGAGTGCGCTCGTCGTTGAGACGCACTCCGTCAACAGCTGTGGTCAGCAATTACCGTGCCATCGATCGGGTTGCGCCGCTTTGCCGTGCAGTCGCAAGATGTTGCCGCGCAATCGCGAACAGCGTTCCGCGGCCGCACGTGGCGTGGCTTGCGGCAAGTGCCGCCGCGCAAACGCGCACGCTGGTGCTTTTTTGTGCGATGCGCCAAGCCCGCGCGATCGCGCATCAAATGCGACTTCGCGATCGCCATCACGGCCGGCGATGCTGTGATGCACAAGAGATCATCGGCGTGGCTAAAATTTCGGCCGGCTGTCGGCGCGGCGGGCGACCCGGCGGATTTTGGTCGGCCGGAAACCTGTTGATTTTGCAGCCGGATTCGCCCGCCACGAGTTGGCACGCGTTTTGAATATCAATCAATAACGGAACATCGGTCGTCATCGAAGACGGTCTGCGCCCGCGGCTGGGCTTCCTACAACTCCAAACCTTTATCGGTGCCCATCAACGACGCACGCCGCGTCGCTGCGCAGCGCCGTCGGAATTGAAAGGCAGACCATGCTCGACAAAGTGACCAAGCAGAAGCTCGTGGTGATCGGCAACGGGATGGCCGGCATCCGGACGGTCGAGGCGCTGCTGGAGCGCGCGCCCGATCTCTACGACATCACGGTGTTCGGCTCCGAGCCCTACGGCAATTACAACCGCATCCTGCTGTCGCCGGTGCTCGCCGGCGAGAAGACCGTCGACGACATCATGCTCAACACCGTCGACTGGTACGAGGACAACAACATCACGCTGCGCAAGGGCGAGACGGTCACCATGATCGATCGCCGGACCTGCGAAGTCGTCACCGAGGCCGGCGAGCGGGTGCCCTATGACCGCCTCTTGATCGCGACGGGCTCAAACCCGATCATGCTGCCGCTGCCGGGCAAGGACCTGCCGGGCGTGATCGGCTTCCGCGACATCTATGACGTCGATCGCATGATCAAGGCCTCGACCGACTATCGCAACGCGGTCGTGATCGGCGGCGGCCTGTTGGGCCTCGAGGCCGCCAACGGGCTGATGAAGCGCGGCATGAACGTCACGGTCGTGCATCTGCTCGACACGCTGATGGAGCGTCAGCTCGATCCGGTGGCCGGCGGGCTCCTGCGCAAGTCGCTGGAAGAGCGCGGCATGGTGTTCAAGATGCCGGCGCAGACCCAGGCGATCCTGGGCGAGGACCGCGTCACCGGCGTGCGCTTCGGCGACGGCACCGAGCTGCCGGCCGATCTCGTGGTGATGGCGGTCGGCATCCGCCCGAATTTCGAGCTCGCCAAGAAGGCCGGACTCTATTGCGAGCGCGGCATCGTCGTCTCCGACACCATGCAGACCTATGACGGCCGCATCTACGCGGTCGGCGAGTGCGTGCAGCACCGCCGTCAGACCTACGGTCTCGTCGCGCCGCTGTTCGACCAGGCCAAGGTCTGCGCCAACCACCTCGCGATGAAGGGTTTTGCCACCTATGACGGTTCGGTCACCTCGACCAAGCTGAAGGTCACCGGCATCGACCTGTTCTCGGCCGGCGACTTCGCGCCGGGGCCGGACAAGGAGGAGATCGTGCTGCAGGACGCCAACCGTGGCGTCTACAAGCGCATCATCCTGAAGGACAAGAAGATCGTCGGCGCCGTGCTTTATGGCGACACCATCGACGGCCCCTGGTACTTCCAGCACCTGCGTGACGGCACCGACGTCTCGCATATGCGCGAGCGCCTGGTGTTCGGCGCCGCCAATCTCGGCGATGGTGGCGTCAGCGGCCAGAGTTCGGTTGCCGCGATGAGCGACGAGACCGAAATCTGCGGCTGCAACGGCGTCTGCAAGGGTGCCATCGTCAAGGCGATCAGCGAGAAGAAGCTGTTCACGCTCGACGACGTCCGCGCCCATACCAAGGCGTCGTCGTCCTGCGGTTCCTGCACCGGCCTTGTCGAGCAGGTGCTGGCGTTCACGCTCGGCGGCGACTATTCGGCGGCGCCGAAGGTCAAGCCGCTGTGCAAATGCACCGATCACAGCCACGACGACGTCCGCCGCGTCATCGTCGAGCAGCAGCTCAAGACCATTCCCGCGGTCATGCGCTTCATGGAGTGGAAGACCCTGAATGGCTGCCACTCCTGCCGTCCGGCGCTGAATTACTATCTGCTCGCGACCTGGCCTGGTGAATATCGTGACGATCAGCAGTCGCGCTTCATCAACGAGCGCGTCCACGCCAACATCCAGAAGGACGGCACCTATTCGGTGGTGCCGCGGATGTGGGGCGGCGTCACGACGCCGAGCGAGCTGCGCGCGATCGCCGACGTCGCCGAGAAGTTCAGCATCCCGACGGTGAAGGTCACCGGCGGCCAGCGCATCGACCTGCTCGGCGTCAAGAAGGAGGACCTGCCTGCGGTGTGGGCCGACCTCAACGACGCCGGCATGGTGTCGGGCCACGCCTACGCCAAGGGCCTGCGCACGGTGAAGACCTGCGTCGGCTCCGAATGGTGCCGCTTCGGCACCCAGGATTCCACCGGCCTCGGCGTCAAGCTCGAGAAGTTCATGTGGGGATCGTGGACGCCGGCCAAGGTCAAGCTCGGCGTCTCCGGCTGCCCGCGCAACTGCGCGGAAGCGACCTGCAAGGACGTCGGCGTGGTCTGCGTCGATTCCGGTTACGAGATCCATTTCGCCGGCGCCGCCGGACTGCACATCAAGGGCACCGAGTTCCTGACCAAGGTCGAGACCGAGGATGAATGCCTCGAGGTGATCGTGGCGCTGACCCAGCTCTACCGCGAGGAGGGCTGGTATCTCGAGCGCATGTACAAATGGTGCGACCGCGTCGGTCTCGAGCAGATCAGGAAGCGCGTGGTCGACGACGTTGCGAACCGCAAGGCGCTGTTCGCCCGCTTTGCCTATTCGCAGCAGTTCGCGCAGACCGATCCGTGGGCTGAGCGTGCCAGCCGCGGCGTCGACCGCAACGAGTTCGCGCCTCTCGCCGAATTGGAGCTCGCATGACCCAGTGGATCGAAATCGGCGCATTGACCGACATTCCGCGGCTCGGCTCGCGCGTGGTGCGCACGCCGGGCGGCAACATCGCGGTGTTCCGGACCGAGAGCGACGAGGTGTTCGCGCTCGACGACCGCTGCCCGCACAAGGGCGGGCCGCTGTCGCAGGGCATCGTGCACAACAAGCGCGTGACCTGCCCGCTGCATAACTTCGTCATCGAGCTGGCGAGCGGGCAGGCAGTCGCGCCCGACGAGGGCTGCACCCATACCCATCCGGCCAAGGTCGAGAACGGCATTGTCTGGCTGTCGGTGCGGCAGGCGGCTGCGGTGAGCTGAGCGGTCAGGCAATGTCCGTCAAGACCACGTGTCCCTATTGCGGTGTCGGCTGTGGCGTCATCGCGTCGAAGGACGCGGCGGGTGCCGTCACCGTCGCGGGCGACAGGCAGCATCCCGCCAATTTCGGCCGGCTCTGCAGCAAGGGCTCGGCGCTCGCCGAGACCATCGATCTCGACGGGCGTCTGCTCGAGCCGATGGTGGACGGCGCGCCGGCGGCATGGGGCGACGCGCTCGATCGCGTCGCCGATGGCTTTAATCGCATTATTCGTGAGCACGGCCCGGACGCGGTCGCGTTCTATGTCTCCGGCCAGCTGCTGACCGAGGACTATTACGTCATCAACAAGCTCGCCAAGGGCTTCGTCGGCACCGCCAATATCGACACCAATTCGCGGCTGTGCATGGCCTCCAGCGTCGCCGGGCACAAGCGCGCCTTCGGCAGCGACACCGTGCCGGGTTGCTACGAGGATCTCGAGCAGGCGGACCTTCTGGTGCTGGTCGGCTCCAACGCCGCCTGGTGCCATCCGATCCTGCACCAGCGCATGCTGGCGGCGAAGGAGAAGAACCCGGCCTGCAAGATCGTGGTGATCGATCCGCGCCGCACCGCGACCTGCGAGGGCGCCGATCTGCATCTGCCGCTGCGCTCGGGCAGCGACTCCGTGCTGTTCAACGGCCTGTTCGCCTTTCTTGCCGGCAGCAACGCGGTCGACCGCGGCTTCGTCGGCAATTGCACGACGGGTGTCGTCGACGCGCTCAAGCAGGTCGGCGGCCAGACCGTGGCGCAGACCGCGGCGACCTGCGGCCTGACCGAAGGCGCGGTCGGGCTGTTCTTCGACTGGTTCACCCGGACCGAGCGCGTCGTCACGCTGTATTCGCAAGGCATCAACCAGTCGTCGAGCGGCGTCGACAAGGTCAACGCCATCATCAATTGTCATCTCCTGACTGGGCGCATCGGCCGTCCCGGCATGGGGCCGTTCTCGCTGACCGGCCAGCCCAACGCGATGGGCGGCCGCGAGGTCGGCGGGCTCGCTAACCAGCTCGCCGCGCATATGGAGATCGACAACCCCGCGCATCGCGCGCTGGTGCAGCGGTTCTGGCGTGCGCCGGTGATCGCGGAAAAGGCCGGGCTGAAGGCGGTCGACATGTTCGATGCGATCGCCGACGGCCGCATCAAAGCGGTGTGGATCATCTCGACCAATCCGGTGGTGAGCCTGCCGGATGCCGATCGCGCGCGCGCCGCGCTCGACGCCTGCGAGCTCGTCGTGGTGACGGATTGCATGCGCGACACCGACACCACGCGCCATGCCGACGTGCTGCTGCCGGCGCTGGCGTGGGGCGAGAAGGACGGCACTGTCACCAATTCCGAGCGCCGGATCTCGCGGCAGCGGCCGTTCCTGGCAGCTCCGGGCGAGGCGCGCGCCGACTGGCGCATCATCTGCGACGTCGCCGTCCGGATGGGGTATTCCGGCTTCGACTACGCTTCGGTTGCCGAGGTGTTCCGCGAGCACGCCGAACTGTCGGGCTTCGAGAACAGCGGCCGGCGCGATTTCGACATCTCGGCGCTGGCGACGCTGGATGATGACGCCTATGACGCGCTGGCGCCGGTGCAGTGGCCGGTGACGTCAGACCATCCGGCCGGCACGCCGCGGATGTTCGAGAGCCAGCAATTCTTCACGCCGGACCGCAAGGCGCGCTTCGTGCCGGTGGCGCCGCGCGCGGCGCGCAACGCGACCAGCCGCGACTTTCCGCTGGTGCTCAACACCGGCCGCGTGCGCGATCAGTGGCACACCATGACCCGGACCGGCAAAACCGGACGGTTGATGGCGCATGTGTTCGAGCCCTATGCCGAGTTTCACCCCGAGGACGCGCGGCAGGCCGGGCTGCAAAACGAAGGGCTGGTGCGGCTGACCAGCAGCTGGGGCGAGATGATCGCGCGCGTCGTGGTCAGCGCCGACCAGCGCCGCGGCTGCGTGTTCGTGCCGATGCACTGGAACGAGGAGTTCGCCGGCGAGGGCCGCGTCAACGCGCTGGTCAATCCGGCGGTCGATCCGCTGTCCGGCCAGCCGGAGTCCAAGCACACGCCGGTCAGGGCCGATCCTTACGCGCCGAAATGGCACGCCTTCATCCTGAGCCGCGACGCGATCAGGCGTCCGGCCAGCGGCTATTGGGTTTACGGCAAGGCCGGCGATTGCACGCGGCTCGAACTTGCGCTCGATACCCGCCCGGAGAGCTGGCGCGACTGGGCGCGGGCGCAGCTCGGCCTCGAAGGTGTCGAGATCGAATGGATCGCCTATCGCGATCCGGCCGCGGGCCGCTTCCGCTACGCGGCGGTGCGCGACGGCCGGCTCGAGGGCTGTGTGTTCATCGCGCCCGATCACACGCTGCCGTCGCGGGCCTGGCTGACCGGGCTGTTCGCCGAACAGCAATTGTCGGCCAATGCGCGGATGGCGCTGCTCGCCGGACGGCCGTTCGGCGCGGGCGAGGATGTCGGCCCGATCGTCTGCTCCTGCTTCAGCGTCGGACGGCACCAGATCACCGCCGAGATCAAAAAGGGCGCCGACAGCGTCGATGCGATCGGCCGCTGCCTGAAGGCCGGCACCAATTGCGGCGGCTGCAAGCCCGAGATCGGCAAGCTGATCGGCGCCACCGCGCAGCCGCGGCAGGCGATCGCGTCGTAAGTCGCTACGCATCGCCGCCGCGCCAGGGTCCAACCGAGACATGCGTGGTTCAAGATTGTTGCGGCGCAAATTGACCTTGAGCCCTATTTCTACGGCCGCAATTTCCTGATGTGATCTTCAATATTGCGAGCCAATTTGCTTTGACCCCAGCCCAGGGGGCGCCGTGTCGATCACCATTGTGTCGTGAGCAAAGCTATCGAACAGGAAGGAGATTACATGCCTTCTCGCCGTCATTTTCTGACCGGCACCGTCGCGACCGGCGTCGCGCTGTCAATGCAACGCGCCACGGCAGCAGTCGCGCCGCAAAAACGAGTGATCGTCGATTCGCAGGTTCACCTGTGGCCGGCGAGCACCCCGGAAAGACCCTGGCTCCCCGGTGCCAAACCGCAGCTTCCGGAGCCCTTCACCATCGAGCGAATCATTCCACTGATGGACGAGGCTGGCGTCGACCGCGTCATCATCGTTCCGCCAGTGTCGCTTGAAGGTGAGCGCATCGATTATGCCCAAGAGGCAGTCAGACGGTATCCGGGCCGCTTCGCCATCATGGCGCGTGTCGCCCTCGACAAGCCCGACCGCGCGGCACGGCTGGCGACTTGGCGCGACCAGCCCGGCGTACTGGGCGTGAGGTTGAACTTCGGCCCCGGCGAAGCGGCGTGGCTGACAGACGGGACCGCGGACTGGTTCTGGCCGGCGGCGGAGAAGGCCCGCCTGCCGGTGATGTTTCTCACCGAGGGGCAGACGTCGCTGTTCGCCCGCATCGCCGAGCGGCACCCGCAACTTGCGCTCATCATCGATCACATGGGCGTCGGCGCGGGACTTCGCCCTCGTCCCGGCTCATCGGAAAACAACATGGTGACGGAAGCTATCGTCCAGGCGGCCGCGCTCGCAAAATATGCGAATGTATCGGTGAAGCTGTCGTCGATCCCGCTGATTTCGACTGAGCCATATCCATTTCGCGACGTGATCCCGCATATCCACCGCCTGTTCGACGCCTACGGCCCGGAACGCTGCCACTGGGGAACCGATATAACCAATTCATTCGCCCGGGCCACTTACCGGCAGCGCGTGACGCAATTCACGCAGGAGCTTCCGTTCCTCACCGAAAGCGACAAGGACTGGATCATGGGCCGCGCGATCCTGGCGCGGCTTCGCTGGATGTCGTCCTAGCAGCCGCGGCAGATGCTCTTCAGCTTGCTGTTGAGCAGGCGGTCCTCCTCATCCGAAGCTGCCTTGGTAAAGGCATCGTTGCCGTGGTGCTTGTCGTCGGCAAAACCGCCGGCGCCAGTGGCGCCGCCAAAGTGCATGCCATGCATCGCGTGCCCGCCGCCATGGCCGTGGCCGCCGCGCGCATCCACCGCCGGCATCGCGGCCGCAACCAGCGTCAGCAGCAACCCGACCGTCGTGATCGTCCGCATCTTTTCCTCCTCGTCGCGGCAAAATACCGCTGACGCCAAGGCAAATCGGTGTCGGCCATCTTCACAATTTCGCGTGGCGGCAATCCGGGCGGGGGCCGGCCGGTTCCGGCCAAATACCGCCGGTGCGCCGCACATAGGCCGCCCGGGGATGGCTTCATGCCGACAATGCAGTGCTCGCCACACCAAAATGGTGTATCGGCAGGCTTGAGCGCGCGCGGGCAGCGGCCCGGCGCCACACAATCAAGATATCAAGATTTGGAGGAACGTTCATGTCGGCTCTGCCACTCTCGGGCATCAAGATTCTCGACCTGACGCGGGTGCTCGCGGGCCCGCTGTCGGCCCAGATGCTGGCGGATCTCGGCGCCGAGGTGATCAAGATCGAGCGGCCCGGCGGCGGCGACGACGCCCGTGCCTTCGGCCCGCCCTATCTCGCCGACCCCGAAGGCAAGCAGAACAACAACAACTCGTTCTATCTCTGCGCCAACCGCAACAAGAAGTCGGTCACCGTCAACATCGCCAAGCCGGAAGGGCAGGCGATCATCCGCGAGCTCGCCAAGACGGCCGACGTGATGATGGAGAACTACAAGGTCGGCGATCTCAAGCGCTACGGCCTCGACTACGAGACCATCAAGCAGCTCAACCCCGGCATCATCTATTGCTCGGTCACCGGTTTCGGCCAGACCGGACCTTACGCGCCGCGCGCCGGCTATGACGCGATCCTGCAGGCGATGGGCGGGCTGATGAGCGTCACCGGCCATATCGACGGCGAGCCCGGCGAGGGCCCGATGAAGGTCGGCCCTTCGATCGTCGACTACATGACCGGCATGAACACCTCGATCGGCATCCTCTCGGCGCTCTACCATCGCGATGCCAACAACGGGGAAGGGCAGCATATCGACGTCTGCCTGTTCGACACGGTGATCGCGTCGCTGTCGCACTGGCTGCAGATCTACCTCGTCAATGGCAAGACCCCGCCGCGCCGCGGCACCTGGGGCAATGGCGGCATGCCGGCCGGCGTGTTCCGCTGCACCGACGGCGAGCTGATGCTCGTGGTCGGCAATGACGGCCAGTTCCAGCGCACCTGCGCCGTGCTCGGCGAGCCCGAGCTCGCGAGCGACAAGCGCTTCGTCAAGAACAACGACCGCGTCGTGCACGGCAAGGAGATTATGGCGATCTTTGCCGGGCTGTTCCTGAAGCATCCGGTGGCCTACTGGCTGGAGAAGCTCGAGGAGGCCGGCGTGCCGTCCGGCCCGATCAACAATTTCGAGCAGGTGTTCAGCGATCCGCACGTGCAGTCGCGCGGCATGCGGGTCAAGGTCGACCATCCCTTCGAGCCGAACCTGTCGCTGATCCGCAACGCGCTGACCTTCTCGGGCACGCCGATCACCGAATACCGCGCCCCGCCGCTGTTAGGGGCCGACACCAAGGAGGTCCTGGCGACCATCGGCTATGACGACGCCAAGGTCGAGGGGCTGAAGGCGCACGGGATATTGTAGGCGCTGACTCCGAGGCCGCGGGCCACCGTTCCGTCATCCTGAGGAGCGGCCACTTGGCCGCGTCTCGAAGGTTGAACGGCCCGGCTGGTGCCCGTCGATCCTTCGAGACGGCCGCTGCGCGGCCTCCTCAGGATGACGGTTAGACAGCGGAGCCCGCGCAATAACACTTCGATCGATATCGAAGCATCATTGACATCCGCCTGCTAGGTTGGCGCCATCGATCCCTCATCGAAGGTGCCAATCATGAAACGGGAAGTGGTCCGCGTCGAACCGATCTCGAGCTGGCTGGAGCGCTGGAAGGCGCCGGCATCGCCGGTCACCCGCGCCGGCAACATGGTGTTCGTCTCCGGCCTGCCGCCGTTCGATCCCGCGACCGGCGAGTTCGCCGCCGGCGCGTCGATGGAGCGGCAAAGCGAGCTGGTCATGGAGCAGCTCAAGCAATGCCTCGAGGCGGCCGGCGCCACGCTCGACAATGTGATGAAGTGCAACGTGTTCTGCACCTCGGCAAAGCACTTCACAACCTTCAATGCAGTCTATGCAAGGTACTTCCCGCACCAGCCGCCGGCGCGGATTTTCGTCTGCATCCCGGAATGGACCGGCCCGTTCGACGTCGAGATCGACTGCATCGCGATGGTGTAGGGCGCGCCGATGGAGTCTCGCATCGCGCAACAGGCTTCGCGTCACCTCGCCCCGCGTGCGGGGAGAGGTCGGATCGCATCGAGAGATGCGATCCGGGTGAGGGGGAGTCCCCGCGAATTCGGCTGCAACCGTTTTGCGCGGAGCGGCCCCCCACCCCAACCCTCTCCCCGCAAGAGCGGGGCGAGGGGGCGCAGTCTCATCGCCGGCGTTATCCGGCCTGGCTTCGTCGCGTGCGTCTCACAGATCCTGGCGCGTCAGCCGGCCGTGCATCGCGACCGGCCGCGCGGCCGGCCTGCTCGGCACGTCGCCCATCGTCAGCGCCATCACCGAGACCGTGACCACGCGGTCGATGATGGCGCGGACGTCGTCGAGGTCGCATTTGCCTTCCGACAGCCGCAGCAGGCGTTCCTTCTCGCGGATG
>NZ_JAQOSR010000126.1:0-27423 GCF_046718885.1 Bradyrhizobium sp. UFLA01-814
ACAATGATAGAAAGGCGGCGTATCCATTTATCCGCTTGGATTTTCGACGTAGAAGCATTGCCGAAGCAGTCTTGGTAGGTTCTCCGCAACGTTACCTGGTGCGGGCCAGCTCAAGCTCAAGCCGCAAAGGCGACGATTGAATGTGCGGTATCTCGGGTATCATCGGCCGGCTTGACGAAAACAACCGGGCCGCGCTCGCTCGGATGAGCAAGGCCATGATCCATCGCGGGCCGGACGGCCACGGCTCGTGGACTTCAACGCCGGATGCCCGCGGCTGGGGTGTCATGCTTGATCACCGCCGCCTCTCGATCCTCGACCTGTCGTCCGCCGGCGCCCAACCGATGGTGGACGATACAACCGGGCACGTGATTTCGTTCAACGGCGAAATCTACAACTATGTCGCCCTACGCAAACGCCTCGAGAGCGAAGGGCAATCCTTTCGGTCCAGCGGCGACACCGCCGTCATGTTGCGGGCACTCGGCCTGCATGGCCTGGAGGCAGTCGGATGGCTGCGCGGCATGTTCGCATTTGCAAGCTGGGATCCGCAACAGCGACGACTTCTGCTTGCGCGCGACCAGCTCGGCATCAAGCCGCTCTATATCGCACGGTCCAGCAATCCGAACACGACCTGGTCGCTGATATTTGCATCCGAACTGCGTGCATTGCTGGCCTCGGGCTTGCTCGGAACGCCGCGTCTTGATCCGCAAGCGGTTGCGAGCAGCGTATGGAACGGCTTTGTTGTCGGCCCTTGCACCGCCGTTCAGGGCGTTGAACTTCTTGCGCCGGGTCACTACGCCGAGTTTGACGGGACAGGCCGTAAAATAGGCGAGCACGATTTCTGGCGCATCCCCGGAGAGTCGCCGAAACCGACGATGGACGAAGCGACGCTTGCCTCGATCCTCGAAGAAGGGATGAAGCTTCACCTCGCCAGTGATGTGCCGCTCGCGGTTTTCCTGTCGGGCGGCATCGATTCCTCCGCGATGGCGAATCTCGCACAACGGACCGCTGACGCCCCTGTTCATACTTTCACGCTCGCGTTCGAGGACCAGCAGTTCAACGAAGCGCCGTTCGCGAGGCAGACCGCTGCGGCAATCGGCACTCAGCATCATGAAGTGATGTTGTCCGAGCAGCGGTTCGTCGACAGTCTGGACGACGCCCTCGATAGTCTCGACCAGCCAACGTTCGATGGACTGAACGCCTATTTCATCTCCCGGGCTATCCGCGAAGCAGGCTTCACCGTCGCGCTATCGGGAACGGGGGGCGACGAGTTGTTCGGCGGGTATCCGACTTATCGCGATCTTCCGATCTTGCAGCAGTGGTGTCATCGGGGCCGCGCATTTCCCAGAAAATGGCAGGCCACGGCTGCATCTTTGTTGACATGGCCCCTGCGACGATCCTCGCATCCCGTGCCGCCTCAAACGCGCTGGGCGAAGCTTCCGGATATGGTCGATCGTAGCGAGGATTTGCTGGCGTTATACCAGATGGCCTACGCGCTCTTCCTGCCTGGATTTCAGGATGAATTGCTTGCACCGGATTTCGCGGGCACGATTGTGGACGGCCTTCCCGACGCGATGCGCCGGCGGCTGATGGCCGAAACGGCAGGCCGTACCGCTGTCTCCGCCATTAGCGTGATGGAACAACGTCTCTTCTTGGGTGAACGCCTCCTCCGCGACAATGATGCAGCAAGCATGGCCAGTTCGCTCGAGCAGCGTGTTCCGTTGGTCGACCACGTATTGTTTGAAAGCGTCGACGCCCTGCCGGACCGGGCGCGATATCAACCGTTGGGCCGCAAAGATATGCTTCGACGGATCGGATTGCGCGGGCTCGATCCTGCGCTCTTCGAGCGCCCAAAGACCGGCTTCGTCATGCCCTTTGACCGGTGGATTCGCCGCGGATTGAAGGACGCCATGGATCGGACCATGCGCGATCCGCAGGCGATCGCACCTGCGGGCCTAGATCCCACCGCGGTCGAGCGACTTTGGCGAGCCTTTCTCGACGGAGCGCCAGGCATGTACTGGTCGCGGGTCTGGTCCATCTATGCATTTGTCCGTTGGTGCCATCGCAACGGCGTTTACGCATGAATAGCGAGTGCCCTCACCGGCTTGCTCGCCGCTCACTCTGACCATTCGTCCAATCGATAACGTCGAACTCGAGCCCTCGCTTCAGCATCTCCGCCTCAAGATCGCTGGCATGCCGCTTCCATTCGGCCGTCGACCGGACTCGGAATTTTGGATCTTTGCCGCTTGCCTCGAATTCATCGTCGGCCTTTAGCGCGCCGCGGATAGCTTCATATATCATCCTCAGACTGGGGTCGGTGATGGCACCGCAGGCCATTGGTTTCAGTGTCTCGATCTCGTCGAAGTTTTTGCTCATGACGATGGTCGATCCTCATCTACGCGCGCCAGCGCGCCTTCGATGACCTCGATCTCCTCGCGGAGGATATCGCTCACGATCGACGGCTTGAACCCTGGTATGCTGTGCATCTGAACGTCATCCAGCAATTGCTGACGATGGTGCCTCAGCTTTTCCAGGGCTTGGCGATCCTTCAACGCAATGTAGCCGGCAACAATCTGCTCGATGGCTTTCATCGGAAATGCGCTCTACAATAAGAATAACGTACTGCAATCTCTCGAATAAACTGGCCAAATCGCTTCCTGACAAGACCCCGCCTTTGTGCTCGTGCGGTAGCGTTAACGCTCAGTCCGTAAAAACCCGGACCATCCACGAAATCATTCCGCCGCTTGTCGGGATCCGGCTGAAAGCGAAGAAGTAAGTTCGATCGGCCCCTGGCGGGATCGCCGGCCGGCTTTTCCTGGACTACCAGACCGGACGATTTGCATACCCGCCAAGGAGCAATCCGCCGCCTGTCGAAACCGGATTGAAGGCAAAGGCGAAGCAGTTGGAACAACGGCCCGCGAAGACAGTGAGACTTGGGAATGCCCTTTATCTGATCGGGTGCTTTGTTGCGGCCATTTGCATCGCCACCGGCGCCATCACGGCGATCGTCATGCACAATTCAGGTGGTGTTTTTGACGTGGCGTTTGCCCCAATTGTTGGAGGCGTCATCGCCGCCCTCGGCCTCATCTCGTGGCTCATCGGCCGAGTCTGCCGCTACATCCTTTCCGGTCACTGACAGAGGCTGGTTCAGGACTCCCATCATCGGGACGCTGCCCTGCATTACTGCTGGATCAATCTTGTCAGAGATATTGACGGCAAACCTCTCGGCGTACGTTAGCGGCAGTCGTGACTCTCCCTTTTGGCTCGACAAGCACTGCAGGCCCGCGCTTGGTTCTCAGTCGTTCCAGAGGGCTCGCCCGAGTTCCATGCGAAGACAACGATCTATCCGCCCTCGCGCTGCGCCGGGATGTGATCGGTAACGCATCACCTGCGTTACGAAAGTTCCAAACTCGCCTAACGCCAATCGTCCTCGCACCCGCCGTTAGCGGCCCCCGTTTGGCACCGCCTGTTGCAGCCAAGTTACAGCAATTCCGCACGTGTCTGATAGGCGATGAACTTGGGGCAGGGCCAGTACAAGAAAGTTGGAATGCAAAACATGAAGAAAATTCTGCTCGTCACCGCCAGCATGATCGCGCTCGGCGCGGTCGCGCCCGCTTCCGCGGCTGATCTCGCGCCTCAGCCGTACACCAAGGCTCCGCCCTATGTTGCTCCGACTCCGATCTACAACTGGACCGGATTCTATATCGGTGGTCACGTCGGTGGTGCGTTCGGTGGCAACGACAACGTCCTCGCCCCCGGCTTCGGCGGTGGCAACGACGGTGTGTTCATGGGCGGCGTGCAGGCTGGCTATGATTACCAGTTCGCGCCGAGCTGGGTGATGGGTCTTGAAGCCAACTATAGTTTTCTGGACACCAGTTCGAGCTTCGCCAATCGCGGCCTTGGTTCGGTAACCGGCCGCCTCGGCTACACCTGGGGTCCGGCGCTGCTTTACGTCAAGGGCGGCTATGCCTGGGCTGACACGCGCTTCTCAAACGGCTTCGGCGGCGACGGCGGCAGTGACGGCTACACCGTCGGTGCCGGTCTCGAATACATGTTTACCCAGAACTGGTCGGGCAAGCTCGAATACCAGTACTATGACTTCGGCACCATCAACGTGCACGATAATGTCGGCGTTATCGGCAGCTTCCGCAACGACCAGCACACCATCAAGGCGGGCCTGAACTACAGGTTCAACCTGGGCGGACCGGCCGTCGCCAGGTACTGATCGCTCGCTTGACTCCAAGCGACATGAAAGCTCCGGGCCAAACATAGGCCCGGAGCTTTTTCGTTGGAGCGGTGGTTCCTCCCGGATTGGAAACCTCCTGCGCGGTGCATTGGCTGACGCGACGCCGTGAGGACCAATGTGGAGATTGCGGCACGATAGGCTGATCTGTGACGGTATGACGCACGACGATCAATGCGTGATGGAACTGCCCTCCAAGGGACGATGGCAGCTAACGCTGATCGGTTGATGGAGCGCGAACAGCAGGCCCGCTGCGGGGCTTCAGCGCCGATGCCTCATCTGTACAGCCTTCAGATAGTCGGCAACCTGCTCAGCCCAATCGGCGGGTGGGGCCACGCCGGTCACTTGCGGGCTGCGACCGCAGCCAACGCAGATCGGGTGGGTGTCGTGATCGCTCTCGAAGCTATAGGCATCCGCGCCGTCGGTAATCACGCACGGCGTCATGTCGGAGCGCTTGCGGTCGCAGCGGTTCATCATGGCCTCCGTTCCCCGGCGAGTGCTAGCCGACACACTTTGCGAGTCCAGTGCTGGATCATGAGTCGCCCACCACCGCCGAGGAGAATGCAAAGTGAGACGCATTCGATGGAACAGCAACACGCGTGAGTGTTTTGGTTGTTGATTGATTATGATGCAATCGTGACGATGGAACCGGTGCTGTTGGCACGGACTGCACATCCCATCACGAGGCGATTGTGATCTCATACGTGCATCGGATCGACCAAGCACGCGCATCGGCTCGGCCAATCCGAAATACTGGCCAAGGCGACTCCGGCGCGGCCCTCAGACAGCACGTCGGGGTCGTCGCTTGTGTCAACGGAGCTTGCGAGATGGACGACAGCCATGAAGTGTCATTGTCGGATATGCACGCGCGCGTGTTGACGCGGCGTTGCGGTGCTCAATAGCTTTGCCGGTTGGGGTGGCTTGATGCGCGGTGATGGCGATGTCGAGAATAGAAGTGAGCGCGGAAGAGAAGGAGTTGATTCTAATGCTGCGCGAGTGGAAACGCGACGTGCGCGGATTTGGGTCGTCTGAGGTTTTGATTTCGCGCCAGCATGGACGCGGATGGGAAATCAGGCTTGCGCTTAACGCGGATCAAATGTCGTCCATCGGATTGAGCTTCGGCTTGGCTTGGAATGCGCTCGCGGCAACACAGTTGGGTGCCGCACGATAGGCGCGGCGTGCGTTGTTCGCGAATTGTGATGCAACCATGGCAACGGAACCGGTTGTGTTGGCACAAAGTGCATTTCCGTCTTGAGCCGAGTGTGATCTGATCACCGCTCGGATCAGCCGAGCCCCACAGCGCATCAAACTCGGATAGTCCGAAACACTGGCGAAGACGGCCCCGACGTCGAACCCCTCAGACTCACGTCGGAGCTGTCGAAAAATGGTGGCGCCAATGAAAAATCGAACTGGCACCGAATGGGCCATCATCGCCGCTGAATGCTGGCTCGCAGTGGTCGCGGTGGCGATCTTGCTGATCGCGCTACACCCGGAAGTTGGCTGATTGCGACTCGCGCGGCTGTTTAGACGCAGTCACCGCAGAGCCATTCCAGGAGCGACCACGCGGTCGGCGAACCTACAGCGTCTCGAACAGGCTTCAACGAGCAACCGTAGACGGAGATCCAGGAGTTGCGCTGTTGGCCGCGTCGTTCGACTGTTCGGCGGCGACGACGGAACGAATCTCGTCAATCCGTCGACAAGCGCGGATCGCACACTCTCTCAACTCATCGATCGATTGCGTTTCTGCCCGTGTCTCTTCTATCGCTTCGATTTGCGAATTGAGGGCTGCAAGTTCTGCCTGGAGCAGCTCCAGTAGCGATTGGTTGGAACCGACCGCTCTCTCCACCCTTTTTGCCCGCATTGTCATCCCCAAATACGGTTGTGCGTTCGTGACAACGATTCGTGGCGCCATTATGAATCCGAATGCCCCCAGCTGGACCGGGGCCTCGCGTCGCCGCCAGAACGTTACCGACGGAGTCCGATCGCACTGCCGAACTGATCGTTCATTGCAAGACGCGCAACTTCGTTCGGGACCTTGAGCACGACTCATCGGCGAAGGTCGAACTTCGAACGAAAACGTCCTTAATCGTGTTCTTATATCTATCGCGACTGCAAATGCGCGGCCTTCGCCAAGGCTCGCGCCGCCTCTGCCGGAGAAGCCTTGTCGGTATCGCCGTCGACCATGAGGTTAGCGGCGCGCATCGCCTCAACGGGAACCGAACCGACAAGCGGCACGAGTGCTCGCTTCAGCCGCGCATCGGCGGCGCGCTTTGGCGCGACGAGGATCAGCGCATCATAGGAAGGGATCGCATGCTTCGGGTCAGCCAGCACGAGAAGATCAAGCGCCGCGATACGCCCGTCGCTGGAGAACGCGGAGATGACATCGGCCTCGCCGGATTCGAGAGCATGATACATCATCGTTGGATTGAACGAGCGTCGCGTTCCGAACGACAGACCATAGGCATCCTTAAGCGAGCGCCATTCCGGTCGTCCCAGGAACTCAAGGTCATCGCCGATGGTGAGTTGAGGTGCAACACGAGCAAGATCGGCAAGCGACGTGACGTTTAGTGCATGCGCTCTTTCTCGTTTCATCGCGAGAACGTAGGCATTTTCGAAACCAAGCGCGCCAAGTACCGTGACGCCCTGCTCTGCTTTCATCCAGCGGACGATCTCCGCCTGCATCTCCTCGCGCGGTGGCGTGTCGGTGCGGCCGATGACATTGCGCCAGAGCGTGCCGGAGTAATCGACGTAAGCATCAATGTCATTGTGAGCCAACGCGCGGAAGGCGATAGCCGAACCGAGCCCATCCTTACGCGTTACGCCGGCTCCCTCGGCCTTCAGTCGGTCACCCATCAGGTCCGCCAGAATGAACTGTTCGGAGAAGCTCTTCGCGCCGATGACATAGGTTGCTGCTTCGTTCGAGAGCAGCGGCGCGAGACCAGCGAGCGTGCCGAGAGCAAGCCCGGCGATACCGAACACCACACGCTTCCTGCTGCGTTCGGACGCTCCTGTCTCGACAAGACCGAGACAGAAGTCGGTGATCAGGGCAAGCCCGGCGGCGGCGATGCAGCCGAACAGCACAGAAATCCAGTTCTCGGTTTGCAACCCCGTAAAAATGTAATTGCCAAGGCTGGTTTGGCCGACGGGCGTGGAAAGCGTGGCTGCTCCAATCGTCCATACAGCTGCAGTCCGCACCCCGGCCATGATGACGGGCGTGGCGAGCGGCGCCTTGACGCGTGTCAGAATCTGCTGGGGCGTCATACCAACGCCCTCTGCCGCTTCGACGACAGCAGGACTGATGCCATTCAAGCCAACCACGCTGTTGCGCAAGATCGGAAGCATGGCATAGAGCGTCAGCGCAATCAGCGTCGGCAAGAACCCCAGCGCGGGGATGCCGAAGCCGAAGAGCCGTGCCGTCAATGTCGAGAGCGCAAGGAGCAACGGATAGAACAGTGCGAGCAACGCAAGTCCCGGTATGGTCTGGATCAAGCTCGCGATGGCAAGCACCAGCCTGCGTAGCCATGGTCGATCCGCTGCGAGGGCAGCCAGCGGCAGGCTGACGAGCAGTCCAAGCGCCAGCGCCGTGGCGCAAAGTACAATATGTGGCGTGAGATAGGTGGGAAGCAGGCGCCAGGCGTCGAACAAAGCGTCTAATCGGGCACTGGAAAGCAGCTCTGCGCCGGCATCAGGCACGGACAGGTCCGTTCTTGGTCGCAAGCGCGGCGATACGTTCCGCTTGACGTCGCGGCACTTCCATTAAGGCGGTAACGTCCGGATCGTCAGACCCAGAGCCCATCATCAAGGCGTGCGGCGTATCGTCGGCGAGTATGCGGCCGTTCTTCATGACGACGATTCGATCAGCCATCAGCGCGGCCTCCTGGATGTCATGGGTAACCATCAGTGTCGTCATGCCGAACCGGTCGTGCAGCTCGCGGTAGGAAGAACCCAGGCTGTCGCGGGTGACAGGATCGAGCGCGCCCAACGGCTCGTCCATCAGAACAATGCGCGGTCGGGCGGCGATTGCACGCGCGACGCCAATCCGTTGGCGCTGACCTCCGGACAGCATGTGCGGAAAGCGGCTGGCGTAGTCCTGCGGCAAGTCCACCATATCCAGCATCTCGGCCACCCGCGCTTCGATCGCCTTCGCCTGCCAACCACGCAACCTGAGTGTTACGGCAATGTTGTCGGCAACGCGCATGTGCGGAAACAAACCGATACCCTGAAAGACATAGCCGATGCTCCGCCGCAGCATCGGCGGCTCGGCTTCGCTTACAGGCACTCCGTCGATCCTGACTTCTCCAACGTCAGGATCGACCAGTCGATTGATGGTCTTCAGCAGCGTGGTCTTGCCAGATCCCGAGCCACCCACGAGCGCAACCAGTGAACCCTGCTGCACGTCGAGCGATACGTTGGAAACAGCAACATTCCGCCCTCCATCGTAGGATTTTGATACAGCATCGATCTTGATATACGGCACGGAAGCAGACGGATTCGAAATCGGCGAAGCTGCCATGAGCAAGGCCTCCCTGTAGACCGCTGAATTGGCGGAAAGTAACCATGCAGGAGTCGGCGCATGATCCACTTGGGTGCACAGGTCCCTGGGCCACACCCACGCCCATCTTGGGAAAGCGAGCCCGTCACGGCTCCAACGCGACCTGCAAGCCGTCGTCGCCGTCAATATGAACGTAACGGGGTCCGATCGGACGCCCCCTGCCGCTGGCAACAGTGACAATGTCTTTCAGGGGAGCGGCGCGCGCATCCGCCTCAGGGCGTGACAACATCAGATCGGCGTGAAACAGCCCTTCCGACTCAAGACCGGTAGCATCGACGCCAAGAGCCGCCAGGCTGGCCAAGCAACTTTCAAACTCTTCGGCATCGCGAAAACGACGCTGGATAAAAGTCGCGCCGGTAAGACGTTCTGTCACGAGGCCACGCTTCTCGAACGTCGCGGCTAGCGAATCGAACGGGAACATTCGCAGCACGAACGAAATGATCCATGGACGCTTCTCTGTCGCATCGAGAATCTTGCTGAACGTCTTCTCGGTGACGTAGCCGATGCACCCCGTCGACATGATGACATCCGCGGATCGGATAAGATCCGCGCCGTCCGCCGAGAGCGCCTCCGTTTCAAGATCAGCGACAATGCCCTGCTCAAGCAGACCGACACCCGTTGCATACCTTATCGCCGGCGCCGATACATCGAGACCGATAAATCGCGCGAGGCCGACATCCGGCCAAGCCGCATAAAAATTGCGATCGAGACGCACCAATGTCTCAGAACCGATCGCCCTCATCTCGCGTCGAGCGTAGCGATGGCGCAAGCCCCCGAAAGTCAGTGGAAACCGATGCACAGCTGCGTTGATTCCGTATGAACAGCCAACATCAAGCACGGTCGGCTTGACGCCGGTTTCCGAAACCTTCGCTGCCAGAATTTGGCGCACAACCGGCTCGGCCACGTCCGGAATCATGTAATCCAAATCTCCCAGGACAGAGAAATATGCCCTGGGATCATCCAGGGCATAAATATCATCGAAGACGGCCTTGGACTGATTGATGCGCGAAAATGTTTGCAACCCGGTCTCCTATTTCAATTTACAAGCCACTCGACGGCTGCTGCGTTCAAGTGCTTGATGCCTTATTGCAGAGATTGACCGGCGCACAAACCCATTGCGCTTTTTCAACCTCGCTTCGTGGAGCTGCGCTGAGCACTGATGTGTACGCGCGTGTAACGCGGCCTCCTTTTCGAAACCATCGCCTGCTGGGACGACTCGATGTGCAGTCAGGACGATGTCGAAAACGCCAGTCGCTCTGGCCGAGAAAAAAATCAAATCCAATGCTGCACGAATGAAAGCGTGCGGACAGGCGGCATCGATAGTCCACAATGCAGGTCAGGCACGGACGTGACAGTTGGGAAATCACGCTCACGTTGCGTGCCCGGTGGCGCCAGCGCAGCACCGGAGAACATTTCGCAGAAGCATGGAATGCACTCGCGACGGCATAGTTGCCGACAACAGGTTGAGACCGCGCCAATAGGAAGGCCGCTCAGATGGGAAGGATTGGCCCGCGTAGTTGGCCGATGGATCGAACCTGGCCTACGGACGGACAAGGTGCGCTGGAGCAGTTCCTCGGCAACGGCAACTCACGCGCGTGGTTGGGGGCCATGTTAGAAAATGCGCCAAGCCGCCACGCCGAGGATGAGCTAGCTTGAAGCTGATTTGCTGGAACAGCAACTCGCGCATGCGCACAGGGCTATTGACGGTTTGCATCGCTCGCGAGGCCGATGTGCGGAACTTTGTCGGTTCCATTCCCGCCGATGAGACTCTGACAGCCTTGAACGGACTGGGCTCCTCGCACGGTATCGTCAACGAGATTGAGCGTTTCCAAGGGTCTCGAACACCGTCTGCTGCCACCAATCACCTTCGATTTGATCAAGCACGGCGAGATCTAGCATCGGCCGCAAGGCGCTGTCTTTGGGCAGTACGATCGCATAGCTCTCGCTGCTGAAGCTGGTATCGACGACGCGAGCCGAGGCCGAGAAGTCGCTTCGAACCATCCAGGTCAGCAACGGCTTGTCATGAACAAAGGCATCGATTGTCCCACGCCCCAGCGCGGAGAGGCCGCCTTGGATGTCCGGAAACGTTCGAAACGAAAGCCGCTGACGAGCGAGGTAGTCGGTCGTCGCGGAGTTCGCGACCGCGCCGACGCGCACGGAACGCAGGTCGTTGAAGCCGTGAACGGCGCCCTCGAGCCCTCTGCGCGTCAGGGTGGAGGTGATACCGGCGGTGAACACCGCAATCGCGATCACGGAAGCGATCATCCATCCCATTGCGACGATCCTTCCGGGGAGCGTTGTCGGAGCATTCTGAGCGGCCCCGGCTTGCGTCATGGCGATGGTCGACCACCAGAAGCTGGAGCCGAGTCCCTTGGCGCCGCCACCGAAGTGCTCCGTTTTGCGCCGTTCCAGCATCCAGATCAGGAATCCGACCGCCATTGCGAAACCAAGCAGCACCGCGACGGCCTGGAAGGATCCGAAAGAGAGAAGCGCCCGTCCGATCGCGACCCAGGGGTTTTCGTTGACCGGTACCGCAACGCCGAGCCCGGTGTTGTAAAACGGCTGTGTAAAATCGACCTTGCGCGCACGCTCGGCAGTCACTGTAACCGCCGCGACGCCAACATCGAATCTGCCGTTTGCGACGCCGTCCAGCAAATCCGGCACGCTCTGGGTTTCGACCAGGCGAAAACGCAGGTGTGCCTGATCGGCGATCCTTTTCCAGAGCGCGATGCTGATGCCGCTCCAGCTCCCATCCGGCTGCTTGATCGCAAATGGTGGGGCCTCCTTGGTCGCCACGACCAATTCCTTGTCAGGGGGCGCGGCGGCTTGGGCGTGAAGGGCGCCGCAGCCGAACGCGAGCACCGCCAGCGCCAAGATGCATGACCAGACCGGTCGAATCGACGTCCACTTGCGCTGCGAGATTGGATCTCCCCGCCTGGCGCTGTGGGCAGACATCTCACACGACACCTCCCCCCTCAAATAGCGGTCGTGCAGAGCTGCCGGGAAAGCCTCGAATGAACTCATTGCTCACCTTGACGCTTAGCGGGATTGCCCGCTACTCCCTTTGGCATTTCGTCACACACCTGTCCGTCAAAACAATGGCGAAGGAGTTCGCGGCCGCCACGGCGGCCGGACACTGCAACGGAGAGAACCGGGCGCTCTGGCAGCGTCGCCTTGAACACCTGCTCCCGAAGACGAAGAGGAAAGGCAAGGTGCGCAGGCCACATCCGTCCCTGCCCTATGAGGAGCTGTCGGCACTCCTGGTCGAGCTGACTCGCCTAACATGCATCAGCGCGCGGATGCTTGAGGCCTGCATTTTGACCTGCGCCAGACTCCGTTGTGGCGACGGCCGCTCCGAATTAGAGCACAGGGAAAGACATCCGCTATGCGGTGAGCTCACGCGCAATGACCAGCCGCTGGATCTCGCTGGTACCCTCGAGGATACGCAGCACCCTGGCCTCGCCTGGGAGGCTCGACACGTCGAATTCCTCGAATGCGCCGTATCCACCGTGCACCTGCAGAGCGATATCTGCAACTTCGCCCGCCATTTCCGTTGCGAAGAGCTTGGCCATCGACGTTTCCAACCGAAATGGCCGATCGGCGTCAGCCAGACACGCAGCGTTCCGGATCATCAGCTCGGCTGCGTGGATCTTCGTCAGTGCATCCGCGAGCGGAAAGGTCAGCCCTTGGTGCTGGAAGATCGGCGTGCCCCCAACCTGACGACCGGAGCCGTACACCTTCGCAAGATCGATCGCCTTGCGCGCCAGTCCAAGACCCGTTGCCGCGACGAGGATCCGTCCGATACTCAGCGTCGTCAGGATTTGCCTCAAGCCGTCGCCGCGATTTCCGACCATATTCGCTTTGGGAACTCGACAGTCGTCGAGAAAGAGTTCTACGGAGTCAGCGACACGCCAGCCAATTTTGCGGCTCGCTTTTCCGACCCGGAAGCCAGGTGTGCCGACGGGCACCACGAATGTGGACAGTCCCTTCGCTCCCAATTCAGGGTCCGTAACGGCCACGAACGTCGTAATGCCGTGGAGCGGAGTGCCAGCATTGGTGGAAAACACCTTGGAGCCACTCAAGACGAAAGAATCACCGTCCTCCACGGCACGCATTTTTACGCTCGCGACGTCCGACCCACCACTCGGCTCCGTGACACCGAATGACGCGATAAAGTCACCGCGACACAGCGGCTCAAGCCATTTGCTCTTTAAGTCATCCGATCCATAGCGAGCGATAACCGTCATGGGAGCGCTATTGCACAGGAAGATGGCGGCAAAGCCGGGCTCTGCGCGAGCGAGCGTCTCGGCCACAATGGCAGCTCCGCGTGTACCGAGCCCTCCACCGCCAAAAGCCGGATCATACGCCGTGCCCATGAAGCCAAGCGCAAGAAATTCCTTCACGAGTTCGGTTGGAAACTCATGCCTGTCGGCGAAGGGCTTGATCCTGGGTCGCAGTGCGCCTGCGGTAAATTGCTCGAGACTGCCTTTTACCAAAGCTTCGTCTTCATTGAGATCCAAGAGCATTGGACCGCTCCTCATGTCGGTGAGCCGGATGTAGTTTAGCGATGTCTGAATTTCTCGAGGGTCGCTTGAGCGGACGTCTCCCGGCAGTTCTCGAGAAATAGACGATTTGCTTCGAAATCCATCGTTTCAGCGTCTTCCATGAGGTAGTTCGAGAAGAAGCGCTTCGTCGCGCGAACAGCGGGACGTGGTAGTTGCGCGAGCTTTTCCGCAATCGCAATCGCTCTCGTCAGCGCTTCGCCGTCATCGCAGCAGTAGTCGACGATGCCGATGGTGCGCGCATCTTCGGAGTTGAGCGCTTCGAGACAAAAGCAGAGAAGGCGCGCCTTGACGAGCCCGACACGGGCGACCAAGGACCTGATTCCCCATGGGGTCAGCCAACCGTGGGGCACCTCCGGAAGACTAAAGAGCGACGAACGCCCCGCTACGACCACATCGCAAGAGGTCGCCAGCGTCAGTCCTCCTCCAATAGCGAACTTCTCGACAGCCGCGACGACGGGCTTTGCCAGATACCCTAGCAAACGGCCGAGATCGCCGCACTCTTGCTCGAACCGCCCCATTGCTTCGAGCTCGAGTCGGCTGATGAATTTCAAATCGCTTCCGGCGCAGAACCCCGGAGCGGTACCCGCTAGAACGATCGCGCCCACGTCGTCGTTGCGATCGAGCTCCAACAAAGCGGCTTCAACTCCGTCGACAAGAGATCGGTCCATCGAATTCCGCCGGGCCGACCGCTGTAACGTGATGATCGCGACGCCGTTACGTTTCTCGACGCTTACCGTCGTCTCTTCGTTACTCATTCGGCTCCACCTGGCACTGGATTGGGTTATGCGCTCAGATACATCTGCTTGACTTCCGTCGTTTCGGACAATTCCTTCGCATGTCCCGAGGTCACGATCCGACCGGATTGCAGCACGTAGGCGCGGTCAGCACAGCCGAGGGCCATCATGGCGTTTTGCTCGGCGAGGAGGATCGTCAGTCCTTCGTGCGCGAGATTTCGCACGATCCGCCCCAGTTCCTCGATAATGATCGGTGCAAGACCGAGTGTCGGCTCGTCCAGCAGCATCAGCGTGGGTCGAGACATCAGCCCTCGTCCGATCGCAAGCATCTGCTGCTCTCCGCCCGACATCGAGCCCGCTTTCTGATCCCGTCGCTCGCGGAGCCGCGGAAACATCGAGAATATTCGCTCCAGGTCGGCGCCTGCGTGATCGCGATCGGCTCGGTGATAGGCGCCGATAATCAGGTTTTCCTGGACCGAGAGCTTGGTGAATATCTGGCGTCCCTCCGGCACGAGAACGAGGCCGGCCCTCACACGGTCCACGGTGGAGGATTCCGTGATGTTTTTTCCAGCGAGATGGATCGTGCCGCGATCGGACGTCTTCAACCCCGCCAGTGTTCGCAGCGCCGTCGATTTGCCGGCGGCATTAGGGCCGATCAAAGTGACCACTTCGCCCTTCTCCAGCTTGAAGGACACCTCCCTGATAACCTTCTGCTTGCCGTAGCTGACGCTGAGATTCGATACATCAAGCATGCTTTTTGCCCAGGTAGGCCGCGACAACGGATTCGTCGGCGAGAACGTCCGAGGTCTTTCCGGAGGCAATGACCGCGCCGTGGTGGAGCGCGATCGAACGGTCCGCAAGCCGGCCCAGAAAGCCGACCTTGTGGTCGATAATGCACAGCGTGACGCCGTGGGATTTGAGGTCCCTGAGAACCGCGTCGAGATTCGCGATCTCGTCATGACCCAGGCCGGAGGCCGGTTCATCGAGGAGCAGAAGCTCCGGTTCGCAAAGCATACCCATTGCAACGCCGAGCATCTTCTCGCCACCATAGGACAGCGCAGCGGCTTGTTCGTTCCTCTGGCTGGAGAGTCGGCAAAGCGCGAGGACTTGGTCGATCTTCTGCTCCAGCAGACGATCCAAACCGACGGGCATGCCTCCGATCAGCGTCCGCAAGCGACCGATTCCCAGCTCGCGCTTGATGTGCAGGTGACATGCGATGCGCATGTGTTCGACGACCGTCAGCTCTGGAAAGAGCTGCGGATTCTGAAAGGTCTTGACCAACCCTTGCTGAGCGACCTCGAACGGCGACAGGGTGCTGATATCGTTCCCTTTCCAGAGAATCACGCCGCTGGTTGGCTTCAGGATCCCGGCGATCAGACTCAAAGTCGTGGTCTTTCCGGAGCCGTTGGGTCCAAATATCCCGATGATTTCCCCGCGCTCGATGCCGAACGCTACGTTGGACACGGCGGTGAGGCCGCCAAAGCGCTTGGTGAGGCTTTTTACGTCAAGCAGCATGTTTTCTGCTCGTAAGTAGGCCGACGATACCCTTCGGCATCACCAGGATCACGAAGATGAGGATGGAGCCGTACAGAGCGATGCGAAGTTCGGCGCTGAGCTCGATCACATGCGGCAAGGCCGTGAGCACGAGGGCGCCGACAACGGGGCCGATCAGGGAATTGACGCCTCCCAGCAGGACCATCGCGATGATGTCGAGTCCGAGCGAGATCGAGAGGAAATGCGGCTCGACGAACCCTGCGTAGAAGCCGTAGAAGGCGCCAACCAGCCCGGCAAGGCCGCTGCCGATTGCGAAGCCGAGCAACTTGTACTTGAAAACGTCGATGCCCAGCGTTTCGCCCAACTGGTCGTTCAGTCGGATGGCGGCAAGACAACGTCCGATCCAGGACTTCAGGACACGGCTGCACACACCGTATACGACCACCAGCAGAGCCAGCGTCAGGTAGTACCAAGCGACCCCACCCGCAATCGCAAACGTGCCAGATGACGTCCAGATCTTCGGCGTATCGACGATCGTAATGCCGAGTGAGCCGTTCGTGACGCTGTTCCAGTTCAATGTGATCAAACGCAGCACTTCGGAAAATGCCAGGGTGACGACGGCAAAATAGAATTCTTTGAGTTTAAAGCGGAAGCAGATCGTTCCGACGATAAGAGACAGGATCACGACGATGGCCAGGGCGGGGACGATCGCCAGCCAGAAGTTCCAGCCGAACGTAGTCACCAGGATGGTGACCACGTAGGCGGAAACGCCGAAGGACGCGGCGTGAAACATGGAGAGCTGGCCGGTGAATCCGAAGATCAAATTGAAGCTGACCGCCAGCGACGCCGCCATGAAGCCGTAGATCGCAATGGCGAGCACCGAGTCGCTGTGAACGAAGGCCGGAACGGCAAGGGCGAGCAGCAGCCCGACTGAAATTGCGTACTTCACGACCGATCTCCAAACAGGCCGCCCGGACGGACGAGAAGGATCAAGATGAGGAATACGAGACCGTAAGCGTCCCTGAAGGCCGACGAAAAAAACACCGATCCGATGTTCTCGCTGATGCCGAGAATGATACCGCCGCCCAATGCGCCGAGCACGCTGCCGACGCCGGCGAGAATGGCGGCCTCGACCGCCTTGAGAACGTAAGCCGATCCGATCGTTGGCTCGATCGAATACATGCTCGCGTACAAACCTCCACCGAGACCCGCCAGCGCCGTCGAATAGACCACGACGATCGTCTGGAGCCTTCCCGTTCGGATACCCATAAGAGCCGCGGCTTCGGGATTCTGTGCGTAGGAGAATGCCGCGCGCCCCAACCACGTCCGCGTCAAGGCGAGATATGTGCCGAGGATCACAGCCAGGAATACCGCGGCGACCGCGACCTTGATCTTCGGCAGAACGATGCCGGCTACTTTGAGGGCGCCAGGAAGCACGTAAGTCAGATCTTTGGGCGTGGTCGTGAAGGCCGCGAGGACCAAGGCCTCGAAGACCGAAATCATGCCGATCGACACCAGCAGACCGTTGACCAGGTTGCCGCGAGTGAAGCGAAACAGGGCAAGATCCGAAACGTAGCCGAAGATACTCACGACCACGACGGCACCAATGACGGCCACGGGGTACGGGAAACCCACGACGTCGTAGAGATACCAGGTCGCGTAGGCGCCAAGCATCATGAACGCGCCGAGCGCGAAATTCACCACGCCGGTCAGGCCGAATGTGAGCGTCACGCCCAGCGCTATGATGCCGTAGAGCGTACCCACGATTACGCCATTCAGCAATTGTCCGATGACTAGCTGCGTCATTGATCGAAGGTCCGCGGGAAGCGCATTTCGTGACGCCTTCCCGAGTGAGAGAGAGAGAGAGAGAGAGAGAGCGCTCCGGCTCCGCCGGAGCGCGACGAACGAGCCTCACTCTTTGGTCGGGTCGTAAGGCACTCTCTCGATGGCACCACCCTTGCGCACGTGGACGACATCGAACCCGAACACGGCCTCTCCGGTCTTGTCGTATTTGATTCTCCACATGCCCTCGTGGGTCATGCTCATCAGGGCAGCACGGATCTTTGCCACGTCGTCGACGGTGCCAGCCTTCTGCATGGCCTCCACGAGCATGTAGACATGGTCGTAACAAGATGAGGAGCAGAGCGGTGCTTGATCGTAGGGAAATTCGCGCTTGAACAGCTTCTGATAGCCTTCGATAAAGGCACGGACCTTCGGCTCGGTCTTCTCGGCACCCTCGAAGTACTTCGGAACGTATGCGATATAGTCTTCGATCGCGTCCTTGTTCTTCAGCGCCGGCCCGATGGAGCCACGAACGAGAAAGAAACGATTGCCGAAACCGGATTCGGTCGACTGCCTCACGATATCGTAGAGGACGGCATCCGAATAACCCGGGAAGAGAATATCCGGCTTGCCGGCCGCGAGCTTCGCGAGCACCGCGCTGAAGTCCTTCGTGCCAGGCTCGAACAATTCGACCTGCAGTTCAATTCCGGCATCCTTGAACAGCGCGCTATAGATATCGACGGCGGTCTTGCCGAAGGCGTCGTTCTGGAAAAGCATCGCCACCTTCCTGGTATTGAGCTTCTTCAAATAGTCCACCATCAGCTTGCCGAAACCCGCTGACCCCGCGTCCCAGTTCCAGGTTCGCAGCAGATAGTCGTGATCGGGCTTGCCAAGCGCGGCGTGTGCCGACGTCGCGCCCGCGAACAGCAGGAACTTGCCGTTGTTCTGATTGGCTATCGGCTCGATAGCGTTGAAGACATTGGTCAGAAACGGCCCGAAGACGAAGTGAACTTTTTCTTCCATCATCTTGCGGAACTGTACGGTCGCCTCGCGGGGCTCGCCGCGCGTATCGACCTGCCGCAGTTCGAGCTTGTAAGTCCTGTCGCCGACCTTGAAGCCGCCTTTCGCGTTGATTTCCTCCACCGCAACCTTGGTACCCTGCGCCGACATCCAGCCGTAGGTAGCGGTTGCGCCGGTCAGGGCCTCGATCTGCCCGATCTTGACGACATCTTCGGCCTTGGCCGCCGGTCCGAACAGCAGTCCGAAAGCGATGCCCCCTGCAATCAGGGCCCCTTTCCAGCAAGACATGAATATCCTCCCTCGGCGTCGTTGCGCTTGTGTTGTACTAGTAATATCTTACAAAAGTTTCGTCAACACATCATTGCGTTTTCCCGGGTGATGGCCGCTCGGCCCCGGGAGGGGTCGATTTAGGTGTGCGCATTGTGTGAGATGCGCTCGTGCTGCGCTTGTCCCGAACGTCGCAGCGAGGATATTCGTAAGAGACACCCACATCGCGCCTTGCGCGCGCTAAGAGCTTGGCGTCCAATGGCGAAAAAGGTCGGAGTACTTTCCCCTCCCGAGTCTCAGGCCGACACGGCTCACCGACGGCTCGAGGAGATGATCGTGACACTGCAGCTGCCGCCCGGCAGTCACTGGTCTGAGGAGGGATTGGCAGAGGAGATCGGCATCGGCCGCACACCGGTGCGCGAAGCGGTGAAACGCCTTCAGGCGGACCGTCTCGTGACCATTCTGCCCCGGCACGGCTTGATGATCACCGAGATAAATGTTCATGAGCAGTTGTTGGCGATCGAGTTGCGGCGCGAACTCGAGATTTTCATTTCGATAAGGGCGGCTCGCCGCATCCTTGCAAGCGACCGGGAGCGCCTTCTCGCTGCTGCCGACGAAATCGAAAGCGCGGGCAAGCACGGCAACCTCGAAAAATACTTGCGTGAGGTCTTTAAGGCGAACGGTCTTATCGCCGCGGCTGCCGGCAACCCATTCGCAACCCGCTCAATCTCGCCGCTTCACGCGATGTCGCGAAGATTCTACTACAGGTACGAAAGCGACCTGCAGAACCTCGGTGCAATGGGCGTCCTTCATGCGGCGCGAGCACGCGCGGTTTCGCGGCATGACGAGCAAGGTGCACTCGTTGCCGTTACCGCTCTGATGGAGCAGATCGAAAATTACACACGACAGATATTCGAGATCAGCGTCGGGTCGGGCAGATGATCGGAATCCGCCGGTCTCGTCGAAACCGGGGAACTTCTTAACCGGCTTGTCCCCGAACCGCGCTTGTCTGACCGGGATCGACGAAGAAGCTTGCATCCATCAACTTCAGTTCGTCTGCGACTTTCCAGGGGGCAAACTCCATCTGCTCGAGCACATCGCGCCGAACGTCGATACCTGGCGCCACTTCCGTCAGCACCAGTCCCTCCGGAGCAACTTCGAATACCGCTCGCTCGGTGATCACCAGCGCGGTTTGGCCGCGCTTGACGCCGTCGGTAACCGCGTAGGTGATGTGCTCCACCTGCTTCGCGAACTTGCGAACCTTGCCTTCCTTGACGATGCTCAGTTTCCCGCCGTCGAAACCGACATCGAGCCCACCAGTGGTGAAGGTTCCGGTAAAGACCAAACGCTTGGCGCTTTGCGCGATGTCGATAAAGCCGCCCGCGCCCGGATTGGCGGCGCCGAACTTCGATACATTGACTCGGCCGCGCTGGTCGAACTGAGCGAAGGCGAGTGCCGCAAAGTTGCACAACCCTCCATCAATGGCGTCGAACTGATAGACGCCGTCGAGGATCGCATCGGGATTCAGATTCGCGGAAAACTGCCATCCAGACATGACAATCCCGCCGTAGGATCCGTGCTCGGTGGTAAACCAATAGTCCTTGAGCTCGTCGCCGTGAAGCAGCCCCTGCTCCGCCATGACGAGCGGCACATCGGCCGCTGCCCCGAAGCCAAAAATGGAAAGTTCGCGTTTCCGCACTTCCTTCGCTGCCCGCGATGCGACGACCTTGTCGGCGGACGACGGGATCGGAGGGAGTTGAGACAGCGCCCTGCGCTCACCGCCGAAGTAAGCCGGGTCGAACTCGACGTCGGTCGTCATCATCATCTTGGGGTCGACGACGACTGCATCGACAAACATGCCTGGGATCCGGACCTCGGATGCGGCTCTCTGGCCGTGAGGCACGGCTCGCCGCACTTGCGCCACGACGCGGCCGCCATGGGCCTTGGCTGCCAGCACCAGCGCAATATTCGAGGACACCAGCGCCTCGTTCTCGAAAGACAGATTTCCGAACTCGTCTGAGGTCGATGCGTAGATGAACACGGTGTCCAACTTCCATGCCGGATAGAATAGATACGGCTTTCCGTCGAATTCGATTTTTCTCACGAGATCGTCATGTGCTCTTTCCGTGAACCGGCCGCCGCCATTGTCGGGATCGATGTAGGTGCCGATCCCGATTTCGGTCATGTAACCTGGGCTGCGACGAGCTATCTCGCGTAGCCAATGCATCGTCGCTCCGATCGGCCAGGAGTAGGCTTCGATCCTGTTCTCACGGATGAGACGCATGAGCTCGGGTCGCTTTCCCGTCTTGGGATCGACAGGATTAATGTATGAACCGCTCACCATGCGCTTCATCAATCCTTCCTGCGCTACGTGGTCCATGCCCTTGATGCCCTGAGCGTCGCCGGTCCCGACCGGGAAGTAGAAGGTCAGGTTTTTCGGGCTGCCTGTATTGCGGAATTTGTCGCCAAGGGCCTTCAAAAGAGTATCGGGCGTTACCCAACCGATCACACCCACGCAACCTACCGAGGATCCGTCCTGAATGGATGCAACTGCCGTCGCGGCATCAACGATTTTATTCACGACTTCACCGTAAAGCGTTCAAAGGTTTTTTGGGAACTTGGCGTTTCGCAGTTCGACGCGAACTCCCGGGACGAGACTTCGTCCAGGCGCTCGGCGTCCGCCATGATGAAGCGGTCGAAGAAGCGCTTCGTCGACGCGACGGCTTCGGGCGGCACTTTGGAAAGACCGACGGCAATCTCCGTTGCCAGAGAAAGCGCGGCGCCCGGCCCGGCGACGTCATCGACCAAGCCAATCCTCGCCGCCTCGATCGTGTCGATCGATGCCGCGCCCCACGTGAGACGGCGCGCCCGCACCGGGCCGACCCGAGTCAGGAGCGCCGTAAGTCCCCACGGCGGCAGCCAGCCGTTCGGGGCTTCCGGCAGATGCCATCGTGCGTTCGACGCAGCCACCACGATGTCGCACGATGCCGCAAGGATCATTCCGCCTCCGAGAGCGTATCCTTCGACGGCCGCGATGACCGGCTTGGCGCGGTAGCCTATCGCGCGCGCGAACGTTGCGGTTTCGGCCTCGTGCTTGCACATATCCGCGATAGAGAGGCCTGCCAGCTCCTTGAGGTCGCTGCCGGCGCAGAATGCGGGCGGAGCGCCCGTCAGCACAACTGCACTGATCGCGTCATTGCGCTCTGAATCGGCCAGGGCAGCGTTCAGATCCCGCATGAGCTGCGAACCCAACGCATTGCGGCGCTCCGCGCGATTGATGGTAACGATGGCGATCGGACCTTGATTGTCTAGCTTGATCATCTGTTCACGATCCTGTTAATCGAGGCGCGCGCCGTCGGCGTTCACCGCTGCCCTCACTTGCTGCCCGTCAATGTGCCTCGGCGCGATTCCGTCGCGCACCGCAATCACCGCTGCATGACCGATCGCATGACCGTAGGAGAAGCACTGAGCCGTGACACGGGCTGAAGCGACTGCTTCGTGCTCCGCCGAGAGGCAGCGACCGGCAACCAGCAACCCCTCCCCGCGCTCCGGCACGAAGCACCCATACGGCACCTCGTAGTAGTCGTTCAGCAGCCACTCGACGCGAGGCTTGACGCCCGAGTGCAGCTCGATCGGCCAGGGCGAGACCGCAATGCCGTCAGATGACTTGGCGCCTTTGACGACGTCTTCGTTTGAAAGCCTCTTTACACCAGAGACCTGACGGGTCTGGCGCACGCCGACCTGGACGCCCGTATCGTTCAGAAAGGCGGCTTCGCATCCCACGAGATTGTCGCGAAAGAAACGAGCGTATTCTCGCGCCTGAAGCCTTCCCTCGATTTCGGCGTCGGTGAAATCCTGATGGAAAAGCGTGTTGAGCTCACGCCCGTCCGGCCCGATCACACGCGTGCAATTACACAGCAACTCGTTGGGTCGAGTGGTGGGGAATAGCCAGATTTTGGCGCGCGGCAGCCGGTATTCACCAGCATTGTGCTTTGCGCGGATCATGTCGGATATCTTTTCCGGCATGATGGTGTCGGCACCGTATTCTGTGACGAAGCGATCGACATCGACACCCATCATTCGAAAGATCATCGTCGGGTTCTGAACCCTGCCGTTGTCGCCAATGAAGCTGGGCAAGCCGGCCATTGCGACGACATCAGCATCTCCGCTCGCATCGACGACAACTTTGGCGCGCGCATCGAGGGGTCCTTGTTTCGTCCAGATGACCACCCCCCCGATCCTGTCGCCCTCCATGCTCACGTCGCTAGCGACAGCATGGAACACGACGCGTACTCCGGCTTCCCGCAGCATCGCGTCTGCTTCCTCGCGCCAAACCAAGGGGTCGTGGACCCGCGCCCAAGTCTTTCCGTAGAGCAGCGGATCGCCAAGCCCGCCTTTGGCTTCCAATCGGCGGCAAAATTCGTCGGCAAAACCAAAAACAACCTGCTTCGGCTTGGCGTTGATCGCTTCGGTCGCCTCGTACAGACCGCACACCGTGCCCGACAGCCCGGCCACAGCGCCGCCGCCGCAAAAGCCATACCGCTCCACGAGCGTGACTTTCAGACCCCTTCGAGCGGCGGTTACAGCGGCCGCAACTCCTGCGGCTCCCCCTCCGACGACGAGCACATCGCTGTCGACACGGTTAGACCCACGGGCGTCCAATTGTGCTCTCCCTGTGATATCTTAGTGGTGTATTACAATTATTTCAATGCATGTTGGTTTGCAAGCGCCTTCGGGCAAAAAAATGCCCGCGATCGCGCGGCAGATTTGCGAGTGAAAAGTTAGCTGCTTGGAGACCGCAGCGGCGACTGCGGACTGGAGGCGACGAGAGGGCTGAAGTTGACCTGGCGGTCCCTGCGAACGACGCGACCGGCGTGCTCGCTACGGCCAGCGGTCGGCTCGTCGGGCACGGGATCAGGACACAGGACAAATGCCGCAGGCGCTATTCGGTAGCGGCGAAAACCTGCGGCGCTGCGAGACTGCGGCAATCCGGCTGTTCAACAGAGGGTGCCGTCAATGCGACGATAGCGCGCGCATGCTCGGTTCTTACTGAGGTATCTCGTCCACTGACGATACAGTTTTCGCAATCACGGCGTCCGAAGCCGTGCCGTCAGGCGTAGCGCATCGCAGAAGATCGTAGTTTGGCGCAGAAAATCGTACGCATGGTAGCGGGGGACCGCTACAGCGCTAGACCCACTATTCCGCAAGCGCTGTTTTCTTATCTGCGCGCAACCGTAACTGGCATAGCGGCGCTTTGATAGCCGGCCAATTGCCGCCTTTTGTAGCCAATCAAACTACGACTCCGAAAAGATACGAGGAGGTTCACATCCAGGAGGCACAACACCGATCTCTGCGAAGTTCCCCCAAAACGCAAAAGATGTCCCCTTCAAGGACCTGCGCCGGTATGCAAGAATTGGTGGTTCCAAGGAGGCGCAATTGCCGAGCTGAAGGATCATCCGGCAAGCTGATTGGCCTTCAACGCTCCGCGCTTCGCTGCGTCGCCGCCTCGCAATCGTGGCGCGAGAACCCGCTCGGCCGTATCTTCGCCCGCCAGTTCGTTGAGCCACACGATCATGCGATCATTGTTCAAATGCGGATAGACGTGGCGCGCGTCGTCGTTGGCGTTCTGCCGGTTGTAGTAGCCAGGACCGAGATACTCATCGAGCCAGCCAAGCCGCAGCGCTCGTGTCCTGGACGGATCGGGGGCAAGGCAGACGATCGGACAGCGGCGTGGGCCTCTGCAGACCATTGATGGCCGCGCGCAACTGGCTGACGGTGTACTCAATGCTGTCCGGCATCACAGGCGCTCCAGCACGCGCTTCGCCTTCATGGGATTTCGCGAAGAGCTGGACCTCGAATGCCACTTTGGTCGGCGGGATAGTCACGGCGGCGCTGTCGTTGAGCGCCCTTCCGGAATTGACGAAGCATGCGAGCAAATCCGGCTACTCCGCACTGGTATCCCTCGTCGTCACCGTCGCGCCGTTCATTTTCACCGCGCTACGATCAGGAACGGTCAAAAAGGACGCCACGATCCAGCAAGACGTCGTGGTGTACCAAGGATACCTTCTTCCATTTTTTGCTTTCCGGCGTGATCACTCTCTTCGCAGGTCTGGCACAGCTTTTGGTACTGTTCCTTCTGCTGAAAGAAGCGTTCGATGGCTATAAGTTCTGGGTCTTCTGGCCTCATTGCGAATCTTGGTCGCTCCTGACGTTAGCCCTCGGCGCGGCGATATGCTGGTACGTCGGAAGCTCGATGGTTCTGACGATCAAGTTGCAGTGGGCGGCCGAGGCCAGCGCCAAGGCAACTGCCAAGGCAGCCAAGGATTTTGCCGATCGACCTAAAACCGCCTCGCAGGACGAGAAACCCCCTGGCGACGTTCGCGCAAAAGGGCCGCTGCTGAGCTGGCCGGTATTTTGAAGACCGCAGGCCTCTTGATCCGGCGTTGCTGGGCTCGAGTCCGAAAAGGGCGCGCCAAGTTCGTGGGCTTCTGGGGGATCGGTCGCTGGCAATTCCCCTCGCCTATATGGAACTTTCGGGGGCGGTTCCTTTCGCCCTGGGCGAGTAGCGAAGCCAGAGGCCAATCACTAGGCGGGAGGCAAATTTCGGGTGAACGACCGGAAAATCACATTTTTACTATTTAATTTCAATAAGTTATGCGATATCAGATCGCCATCGTTCGTATGTGTGCACGCATGGACGGAACCAGGAACCTCAAAAGGTCGTTGAATGGGGGCTGCGGATGTATTACATTCCGTAGTAGATCGCTGGACGTAGGGCGTGCGCACAACCAGCCCCTCCTGATGGAAACATCAGGGCCGTCGCATGAGACGGACAGCCCCGTAAGGGGTTAAGAGGTTCGCCCCGAGACATCTCACGATGTCGCACAGGCCCGAAAGGGCCTGTTTCTATTTTACCACGGCCTTTTCCGATTGCGATCGGAATTGCGGCGCGGCGCCTTACCCTTGAGCGTCAGGTCGACCAACGTCGCGAATTTCACCTGGCCGAAGGTTGCCACGCGGTCGCCGGAATCCCGAATGAAGGCGCTTCTCACGCGCATCTTCAATTTAGCGCGCTTGTCCCCTTTCCAACGTTCGAGCGTGAAAGGGATGATGTAGTGCGCGGGATTCTCGCCGCCGGGGAGCTCTACGATCAGACATCGGTCGTTTTCACCGAGCCAAACAGAGCCGCCCACGGCCCAATCGATATGCTCCCAGATCTTCAGTGAGGCCTGATAGCGCTTCACGCAAAATCGGCCATCGGCCCTCGAGCAAGGTGCGAACCTAGGTCTTGGATCGTCCGGGACAGCTTCCTCGGTGAAGCAATGATCGGAAAATTCCACCAAAATGGCGTGCTCCTGGTCCCCGAACTGGACCGAGATTACCGTCTCGTCGAGATGACTGAGATCGAATGATTCCTCTTCGGTATCGAAAATTCCCCAAGTTACAGGCAAGGCGACCCATCGTATCTCTTCAACTCTGCCCTCCTTACATCAGGTTGTAAGAAAAGGCCATTGCACGGTCGGTCCGACACCCGGTCGGCTGGTCACGGCGGCTTTTGGGCTTGGTGACCGTCCGGACTAGCCCACACTCGAAGAGCACTTAAGCTACCTGCTTCTGATTGCGAAATCAGATTCCGGTCGAGAATCCATCGCTCGATCGAGATCAAAAGCAGCTCATCGGCGAGAGTCAGATCATCCGACCTCAAGCGCGCGATCGAACGGCTTATCCGGCGCTCTCGGACAGTGTCGCGCGAATGTTCTCCGGCATCCGGGAGCGATAGATGCCGCTACTACGGTCAAAAGTACCGAATCTCATCCGCGTTTTGACCAATTCTGCCAGCGGCGCCTCCTAGGCTCGGCGGAATTTATCGACGGAGGGGACGGATGTCGGGGCAACGAGTTGGCGTTTCAGCATCGGACCGGTCGGTGTCGAGCTATTCCTCGCAGACATACCGGGCGCACAAGCATCGTTCTCTCAACCCGTGAGTAGTCGGTAGGTCCATGGATTATTTCGCCCAGCAGTTCATCAACGGCCTCGTTCTCGGCTCCATCTACGGCCTGATCGCCATCGGTTACACGATGGTCTACGGTATCGTCGGCATGATCAACTTCGCTCGTGGCGACATCTTCATGATCGGCAGCGTCATGGCGCTGATCACCTTCCTGATCCTGGTGTCGATCGGCCTGACCTCGGTGCCACTGATCCGCGAGGCGCGCGACAGTCTGGCCGGGCCCAGATCGTTCGGCGCCGAGGCCGCTCGCGGCCGAGGACGCTCACCAGGCTCGCCGTCTTAAGGATCGGGCGGCACCTCGTCGTCGCGATCGGCGCCGACCGCCGGTGACGAGGTCGACCGAAAATCGATCGCCGATTACGGACTGAAAAACGAGCTCGAACCGTCTGCCATAAACGATTCAGGGCAAGCGAGCGCCGACCACGTTCACTTCGCCCCTTCGTTCAACCTGCTTTGCAACCTGTTTTGGAAGCCAGAATGGCAACATCGGTTAGCTTCAATCGCAAGATCGTCGATGCTCGCGAGTTCGAGCTCAGGGCGTTCCGCGATGTGAAGGACATGATCGTCCCCTACACCACCATCGGCGCCGTCCGTTCGGGTGGGCTGTCGTCCCACTACCTGGAGGCCTCGACCAAGGGCGATACGTCGAAGCTGGCCGTCCTCTTCAACACCGGCCCCTTCGTCGACATCGCCTACCTCCTGGTCGGCGGCATCTACGGCTACGGCGGCTTCATTCCGACGGAAAATCTGCAGTCGAT
>NZ_JAQOSR010000127.1:0-27106 GCF_046718885.1 Bradyrhizobium sp. UFLA01-814
CACTCGGCTCCGATGAATTCACCCGCCTGATCGGCCTGCACACCGCGGCGGGCTTCGGCCGGCTGTGGAGCGATATCGCCGAGAGTTTTGGCCTCGATCCCGAAGGCCGCGTGATGCAGGCGTTCGCCAGCCACGACACCTGGAGCGGCATCACGCTGCACTGGCCGGTCGACGGCGGCGGCCGGCTGCCGGTCGAACTGTCCGGGCTGCCGGTGTTCGATCGTGCCAGGAATTTCGCCGGTTATCGCGGCTTTGGTGTGTGTCGCGACCTCGACGGGCTTGCGCGACTCGCCGCATTGCGCCGCTATGAGTTCTTCAGCGGCACGGTCGCGCCGCAATCGCTGTCGGCCGATGTCGCGCCGGCGCCGGGCAGCGATGCGCCGCCCGGGCCCGCCGCGCCGCCGGACAATCCTCCGCCGCACGCGGAGCCGCCGCCCGACACGACTGCAGCAGCACCACCCGAGGAATTGACCGAGCCGACAGCCGCAGAGACTTCACACCGAGCCGATCCGGATCACGCCGTGGAAACGCACGAGGAAACGCACGAAGTGCGTCACGACCCGCCACCGAATGTGGTGCCGTTCCGTCCCGCCGGCGACACCCGGCCGCCGTCGCTGACGCCGGTCGAGAACAACGCCTTCAACGAGCTCGCCCGTCAATTGTCGGCGCGGCTCGAGAACGAGGCCGGCCTCGCCGCGGCCACGAACGACAGCGTGCCGGCCGAGCCGGTCGCCGAAGCGCCGCCCGCTAGCGAACCGCCGCAGGAAGCAGAGGCGGCGCCGCAGGAGACGGTCGCGCAGCTGGAGACGCCGGCGGAAACGCCAAAGGCCAGTTGGCTCGCTGCGGCCGAGCCGGCGCCGCGCGCCGACTCCCGGCGCGACCGCGCGCTGCTCGATCTGTTGCCGGTCGGCGTCCTGATCTACCGGCTCGACCGCCTGCTCTATGCCAACCACGCCTTCCTCTCACGCATGGGCCATGACAGCCTGCACGCGCTGGAAGCCGCCGGCGGCCTCGACGCGCTCTATGTCGAGCCCGGCGTCTCGCAGGCGAGCAGCACGTCGGGCACCGGTACGCCGGTGACGATCTCGGCGAACCAGAGCACCGAGCACGGCGCGCAGTCGGTGTCCGCGGAGGCGCGGCTGCACACCATCACCTGGGACGGCGATTCCGCGCTGGCGCTGATCTTCTCGCGCACGCTGGACGAGGATGCCGCGATCGCCGCCGCGCTCTCCGAACCGGAGCCGGAGCCTGCGGCTACCGCGGAGCCGCTGCTTGCGCCGGCTGAGCCGCAGGCCGGCCAGGCCGACGCCGAAGAACTCGGCGCGATCCTCGACACCGCGGCCGAAGGCATCATCATGTTCGATGCCGAGGGCAACATCCATTCCTGCAACCGCAGCGCCGAGGCGCTGTTCGGCTATGACGGCGACGAGTTCGTCACCCGCAAGCTCGCCGACCTGTTCGCTCCGGAAAGCCAGCACGGCATCTTCGACTATCTCGCGAGCCTGAAATCCGCCGGCGTCGCCAGCCTGCTCGACCATGGCCGCGAGACGCTCGGCCGCGTCCGCCAGGGCGGCATCATCCCGCTGTCGGTGACGATGGGCCGCACCCGCGCCGACGGGCCGAACTTCTTCGCCGTGTTCCGCGATCTGTCGCAGACCAGGAAGAGCGAGGGCGAATTGCGCGAGGCGCGGCGGCTCGCCGAACGCGCCGCCAACGCCAAGTCCGACATGCTGGCGCGGATCAGCCACGAGCTGCGCACGCCGCTCAACGCCATCATCGGCTTCGCCGAGGTGATGATCGGCGAGCGCTTCGGCGCGCTCGGCAACGAGCGCTATGTCGAATACATGAAGGACATCCGCGCCTCCGGCGAGCGGGTGATCGCGATCGTCAACGATTTGCTCGACCTCTCGCGGATCGAGACCGGCAAGCTCGACCTCGCCTTCGCCAGCCAGAACCTCAACGAGATGGTGGAGAGCTGCGTCGCTGTGATGCAGCCGCAGGCCAACCGCGAGCGCATCATCATTCGCACCTCGCTCGCCCACACGCTGCCGCCTGTGGTCGCCGACGCCCGCGCGCTGCGCCAGATCACGCTGAACCTGATCGGCAACTCGATCCATCTCGCCAATGCCGGCGGCCAGGTGATCGTCTCGACCGCGCTGTCGGATTTCGGTGAGGTGATGCTGCGCGTGCGCGACACCGGGCAGAGTCTCAACGACAACGAGGTCGCCGCGGCGCTCGAGCCGTTCCGCGCCCCGACGCCATCAGATCAGGCCGGCTCCGGCGGCGTCAGCCTGTCGCTGACCAAGGCGCTGGTCGAAGCCAATCGCGCCAAATTCCAGATCAGGACCGGCGGCCGCACCGGCACGCTGATCGAGGTGACCTTCGCCCACGCCACAGCAAGGGCGTGAGCGGCGGCGCGAGCATGCAGCGCGTGTGCTGTCTCGCGCTCCCGTAAGGGACGCACCGGCGGAAGGGCTCCCTCCCCCCCTTGCGGGCAGGGCAATCGCATATGACCCTTCGGCGGCTGCGGAGGTAACTCGGCCTCGTGGTTCGAGACGCGCCGCAAGCGGCGCTCCTCACCATGAAGGTCTACTATTGTGCCGCAAAACAAGATCCTCATCCTGAGGAGCCCGCCGAAGGTGGGCGTCTCGAAGGACGGCCGCGAGGACGCTGCCCGACAGATTTCTTTCCATATGCGATAGCCCTGCTTGCGGGGGAGGGTTGGGGAGAGGGGTACCACACGACGTGCTCTCTCTATTTGCAGAACGGCGCGGCCGAGACTGTGAGACCGACACTCATCGCAAAAATCTCGCCCGGGGCCACCCCTCTCCCCACCCTCTCCCGCAGGGGGAGAGGGAGCCTGACAGGCGTGCTCACCTCACTTGCCTGAGCGGCGCACAACCGCGCAAAAATCAAGTCGCTTCGAAATTCGCGCTCCACCGCCGCGCCAGCAGGACCAACTACTCGCCGGGTACTGCGAACATCTGTCGCGTCGGACCCGCGCGGCGCGGCATAGATCTTGCTGCGATTTGGCTTGTTTGAATTCATTGCCGTGCGGCCCCGCCCGTTTTCCGGGCATTCGGATTTTCACCGATGCGCTGTCTCGTCGTCGCCGACCTGCATTACTCGTTGCCGCAGTTCGACTGGCTGCTGGCGGCGGCACCGCAATTCGATCTCGTGATCTTCGCCGGCGATGCGCTCAACCTCGGCTCGGCGGTCGATTTCCGCGCCCAGATCGTCGTCGTCACGAAATACCTGTCGCGGCTCGCCGATCTTACGCGGGTGATCTTCTGCTCGGGCAATCACGACCTCGACGAGCGCAACCCGGAGGGCGAGAAGATCGCGCGCTGGGTGGCGGGCATCAGGGAATTCGGCGTCGCCTGCGACGGCGACAATCTGGCCATCGGCGACACGCTGTTCACGGTGTGCCCGTGGTGGGACGGCCCGCTGGTCAAGGCGCGGATCGACGATCAGCTTCGCGCGGCGGCCGCGGTGCCGCACAAGCGCTGGGTCTGGGTCCATCACGCCCCGCCGGCGGATTCGCCGACCAGTTGGGGCGGCAAGCGCTTCTTCGGCGACGCCGAGCTGCTCGGCTGGATCGAGCGCCACCATCCGGCGCTGGTGATCTCGGGCCATGTGCATCAATCGCCGTTCATCCAGAGCGGCTCGTGGTTCGACCGGATCGGAGCGACCTGGGTGTTCAACACCGGCCTGCAGCCCGGCCGTCCCCCGGTCTACATCGTGCTCGATCTCGCGCAGGACAAGGCGTTCTGGCTCGCGGCCGGCGATGCGCAGATGATCGATCTCAAGGCGCCGCTGTCGCGGCCGGCAGCGCCCCTGCGCGATGCGCCGGACTGGCTCATATCCTTGGATCGGATTGCCGATCCGAGCCTGGCGCGACCTGCATCGGCGGCAGGTTGATCATGCTCTGCAGCACCTCGCCGACCATCGCCAGATGGGTGCCGTGATCGGCATATTGGTGCATCAGGTCGGCAAGATAGGTCGTGGCGACATGAAGCCGTTGCGCCAGCAGCTGCGCGATCAGCAGCGCCACCGCCGGCTGCTGGCGCAGGAACGAGGCCGCATCGTCGAACTCGTACAGCACGCAATCGGACGCCGTGCGCACCTTGGCGCTGTGCGCGCGGTCGAGCAGCACACTCATCTCGCCGAACACCGCGCCGGGCTCGTCGATGACGGCCACCAGGCTGTCGCCCTTGACGACTTCCACCTTGCCCTCGAGCAGCACGAACAGGTGACCGGTCTTGCCGCCCTCCTCGATGAAATCCGTGCCGGCCGGCAGGCTGCGCCTGCGACCGCCGGTGCAGTGATCAAGGATCGCTCGCATGTTTCATCTCCGTCTCCGGTCAGACTAGGCAGAGATGCTGTCGCGTCAAACGGCATTAGCTGGGCGTTCTGCCCAAATTGTCGGCACGCCACCGCGTGACCCGCGGCGCGATCCAGCCGTATGCACTGCCTCAGGCGGGGGCGTTATGCTTGACCGCCAGGAAATCGCCGATCGTATCGAGGAACAGTTTTGGCGATTGCAGTTGCGGGACATGCGCACACCCCGGAATGACCCTGAGCTTGGCTCTCGGCAGACCGCCTGCCAATTCGTATGACATCGGCGGCGGCGTTGCCTCGTCATATTCGCCGACCACGACGAGCGTCGGTATGGTCACGCTGCGTAGTTCGGCACGAAGATCGAGGCTCGCCAGCGCATCGCAGGCCGCGCAGAACACGTTGAGATCGGTGCGCAGGAATGCATCGCGGCGATCCTGCATCAGCGCGGGATGCTGCGCCTGGAAATCCGGTGCGAACAGCCGGCGCATTGCAATGTCGGTGATCGCGGCGAGCCCCTTCTCGCGTGAAACCCTGGCCATGTTGCGAAACGCCTCGCGGCCCGGCTCGGAGAACGCCGCACCGCTGTCGGCGAGGATCAGCCGGCTCGCGATCGCCAGGTGGCGCATCGCCATCTGCAGCGCGACGAACCCGCCATAACCATTGCCGAGCACGATGGCCGGCGTGCCATCAGCCGCATCATGCACCGCATCCGCCATCCGGTCGGCAATCGCGGCAAGGCCACCCTCAACCGCGCTCGACCGACCGAATCCCGGTAGTTCCGGCACGATGGTCCGAAACGACCGGGCAAGCTCCGGCACGATCGCATCGAAGCTCGCGCGATCCGACAGCAGCGAGTGAAACAGGACCAACGGCGGCCCCTCGCCTGACTGGGCCGCGTTGACTGTGCGGTTGGCCAAAAGCCTGTCCATCGTCGCTCTCTTTCAAATCGCGCCCGAAATTCGCGCATTGGGCTCCGAGGCGCCCCTGCGGACGATTGATAAATCAAATCACCCGGATTTCAAGTATTTCAGCTTGACGTGATATTTCACAAACTGCATTTTAGTGGGAAGGAGACCCAATGAAATGATCCTCCTCCGCGAGAATATCTACGAAAACCTGCGATCTGATATTTTATCATGTCAGTTTGCTCCCGGTGATGAAATACGAGAGCAGGATCTGGCGGAGCGTTACGCCGTCAGCCGCCAGCCGGTCCGGGACGCCCTGCTGCGGCTTGAGTGCGAGCACCTCGTGACGGTGCAGCCCCGCCAGGGTTACCGGGTCAATCCGATCTCGCTGTCCGACGCGCGCGATCTGCTGCGCTTCCGCCTTGCGCTCGAGCCGGCCTGCGTCGCCGAAGCAATCGAAAGCGCGCCCGACAGCATCCTGAAATCACTTGATGAATTCCGCCGCTTCTCCGGCAGCCATGAGGACTTCATCACCTACAATCGCGGCTTCCACTCGGCGCTGGCGCACGCGTCGGGCAACCGCCGCATGGCGACCACGCTCTGCGACCTGATCGGCCAGGCCGATCGGCTGGTGCGCGTCAGCGTCTCCAATCTCAAGGGCCACGACCCGGCGAAGCTCGTCGCCGAGCATGTCGCATTGATCGACGCCATGCAGCAGCGCGAGGCACGCACCGCGGCCCGCATCATCAAGGCTCACATCGCGGCAACGGAAAAGCGCGTGCTGCCGGCACTCAAGCGCAACGCCGTCATCGTCGAAGAGAGGTCATCATGAACATTCCGTCGAAACCCGCGACGATCGACGTCGAGATCCACGGCAACTTCATCGATGGACGCGAGGTCGAGGCCGGAGACGGCGAGATGCTCGACGTGCGCAATCCCGCGACCGGCGACGTCATCGCCCGGATTCCGAATTCGACCGCCGCGGATATCGACCGGGCGATGAAGAGCGCTCGCGCTGCATTCGAAGGCAAGGCATGGGGCGGGATGGACACGAGGGCGCGCGCCCGGCTCGTCAACAGGCTCGCCGACGCGTTCGAGGCCAACCTCGACACGCTGTACCGGCTGGAGACGTTGAACAACGGCCGTCCCGTCAACGAAACCCGCGCGCAGCTGTCGCGCTTGCCGGATTTCTTCCGCTACTTCGCCGGACTAGCGCTGTCGCGCCGTGATTCCGTCATTCCGGTCGAAGGCGCGTATCTGAACTACACCCTGCGCACGCCGATCGGAATCGTCGCCAACTGCACGCCCTTCAATCACCCGCTCATGATCCTGTGCAAGTCGCTTGCCGTCGTACTGGCGACCGGGTGCGTCACCGTGGTCAAGCCATCGGAATACACGCCGCTGACGACACTGAAGCTCGCCCAGATCTTCAGCGAGGCCGGACTGCCTCCCGGCGTCTTCAACATCGTGCTTGGTCTCGGCCAGAGCGCCGGCAAAATGCTCGCCGAGCATGGCGACATCAACAAGCTTGTGCTGACCGGTGGGACCGAAGCCGGCCGCATCGCGGGCAGCGCCGCGGCCAAGGTGTTCGCGCACCAGACCATGGAGCTCGGCGGCAAGACGCCGGTGATGATATTCGACGATTTCGACGTCGACCGCGCCGTCAACTATGCCGCGTTCGGCGCCTTCATCGGCGCCGGCCAAACCTGCGTTTGCGCGTCGCGCCATATCGTGCAGGCCTCGATCTACGACGAGTTCGTCGAAAAGCTGCAGGCCAAGACCCGTACCATCCGCATCGGCGATCCGTTCGATCCGAACACACAGCTTGGGCCGGTGATCTCGGCACGCCAGCGCGACCGCGTTCTCAGCTATGCGCGCTACGGTCATGAAGACGGCGCGCGGCTGCTCACCGGCGGCGTGGCTGCAAAGGTCGCGGGCCACGACAACGGCTATTTCGTCGAACCGACCGTGTTCGCCGACGTCAAATCCGACATGCGGATCTTCCAGGAGGAGGTATTCGGCCCCTTCACCTCGGTGACCCCATTCAAGGACGAGGCCGACGCGCTCCGGCTCGCCAACGATTCGCCCTTTGGCCTCGCCGCCGCCATTCGCACCCGCGACGTCGCGCGTGCGCATCGCGTGGCCGCCGCGGTCAAGGCGGGGATCGTCTGGATCAACGATCACCACCGGCTCGATCCGGCCTCGCCCTGGGGCGGCGTTGACGATTCCGGCATCGGCCGGGAATGCGGCACCGAGAGCTTCGACGACCATTTCAACACCAAGAGCGTGATGGTCGCGACCCACGAACAGCCGTTCGATTGGTACCGCGACACGGCCAGCCAGCGCCGGTTGAACTAGCCGCAGTCAAGCAAAGCGGCAAACCGCCCACAGATGGCGGGCCGCATCACCGAGGAAACAGTCAAGGGGAGAGCGTATATGTCGACATCGGTCAATGCCGGGAGCCGCCTCGATCGGCTACCGATCGGACCCTTCCACCGCCGGATCATGATCCTGATCGGGATCGGAATGTTCTTCGACGGTTTCGACATCTATATCGCCGGCACCGTGCTCGGCGTGACGCTGAAAACCGGATTCTCGACGCTCGCCCAAAACGCCGCGTTCATCTCCGCAACCTTCGTCGGCATGATGCTCGGATCGTTCGGCACCGGCTTCCTCGGCGACCGTTACGGACGACGCTTCACCTACCAGTTCAATTTGCTGCTGTTCGGTATCGCGTCCCTGGCGGCGGCGTTTGCGCCAAACATGGCCTTTCTGATTGCCTGCCGTTTCGTGATGGGCGTCGGTCTCGGCGCCGAAAATGTTGTCGGCTATTCGACGATGACCGAGTTCGTGCCGGCCCGGAGCCGCGGCAAGTGGCTCGGCTTCACCGCCGTCTGCGTCGTGACCGGCCTGCCCATCGCGCTGCTGGTCGCATCGGTCGTCGTCCCGCAATTCGGCTGGCGCGCGATGTTCGTGCTGGGCGGCGTCGGCGCCTTGATCGTCTGGTACCTGCGCAAGTCGCTGCCGGAGTCGCCGCGCTGGCTGGAGGCGGTGGGACGCACCGCCGAGGCCGAGGCGCTGATGCAGGCGATCGAGAAGGAAGCTTCCCAGGGCCAGCCCTTGCCGCCGCCCGCGGCTGCAACGCCGGCACCGGTGTCCCCCGATCTCGCCACGCTGTTCACCGCGCCGCTGCTGTCCCGCATGATCGTCGGCGCGGTATGCCTGATTACCATCAATACGCTGCTCTATGGCTTCGTGACCTGGCTGCCGGTCTTCTTCATCAAGCAGGGCCTGTCCGTCGCAACCCCGTTCGGCTACTCGCTGCTGATGGCGCTTGGCGCGCCGATCGGCTCGGCGATCGGCGCCCTGACCGCCGACCGCTGGGGCCGCAAGCCCACGATCATCGGCGCGTCGCTGATCTCGATCATCCTCGGCGTCATCTATCCGATGATCTCGGATCCGTTCCTGCTGCCGGCCGTCGGCTTCGCGCTGACCGTGCCGATCTATGTCCTGGTCGCGCTGTTGTTCGGCATCTATATTCCCGAACTGTTCCCGACCGAGGTGCGGCTGCGGGCATCCGGCATAGTCAACACACTCGGTCGGGGCGCCACCATCGTGACACCATTCCTGGTCGTGATGCTGTTCGAAGCGCGCGGCGTCGCCGGCGTGATGGCCCTGATGATCGGACTGCTCATCGTGCAGATCATCACCGTATGGGCGCTCGGCATCGAGCCGCGGCATCGCAGCCTCGAGGAGCTCAAGGGCGAGGAATCACCATCCGCAATTCCGCAGGAAGCTTCGTGAGGCGGAGCGACCTTTCTCGCGACAAGCTTTGACGGCGTGGGATACCCGCGCCGTTCGCCTCACTCCCACATCTCCGGCGTGACTCGCCCGGCGAAGCCGCAGTCGATGACCCGCTCCTGCTGATTGCGATCGACGATCAACCGCAGCAGGTCGGGGCGCGAATAATGGCCGCCGATATCGCACAGCGCCTTGGCGGCGAGCACGGCCTCCCGCGAGCCGTCCGCGATCAGGATGGTCTCGCCCTGCGCCGGACCTGCGATGATCTCGCCGCGCGGATCGATGATGACGCTGTCACCGCTGTACTCGATCGTCGAGAGTTCGCGGTAACGTTCCGGCGTGATTTCGTGCGAGCGCATGCCGCCGACCGCGATGACGTAGCAGCCGGCTTGCGAGGCGAACGCGCGCGATAACAACAACTGCCGCGGCCAGAGCGGCGTCGGCGACGGTGGCGCCACCGCAGGCTCCCGCCCCGGCCACGCCGCGACGTGGATCTGCGTTCCCTGCGCGGCCAGCGCATAGCCGGGCAGCATGGTGTTGTGCTCCCAGCAATTGAGGCCGCTGATCCGGCCATAGGGCCGCTCATACACGCGCAGCCCCGCTGCGTCACCATCGGCCCACACCGAGCGCTCGTTGAAGGTGGGCTTCAGCTTGCGATGGCGGCCGAGCAGCCGCCCCTCGCGGCCGATGAACAGCAGCGTGCAGTAGACCGTCCCCTTTGTCACGGCATCACGTTCGGCGACGCCGATCACGACATCCAGTCCGGCGGCCTCGGCGGCGGCGCAGAGCCGGTCGGTCGCGGGCGAGGGAATCTCGACCGCGTTGTCGAGATATTCGGCCATCGCGCGAAACGTGCTCGGCCCGGTCGGCGCGTGACAGAAGAAAGGATAGCCGGGCAGCCAGGTCTCGCCGAAGGCGGCGATCGTCGCGCCCATGGCGCCGGCCTCGCCGATCAGGCGGCAGGCCTTCTCCACCGAGGCGTCGCGATCGAATGGCACCGCGGCGGCCTGGACCGCCGCGAGCCTGAAATGCGTGTCGGATGTCATGGCTGTGCCCGCGTCAGTCGACGCCCTTGCGGGCAGCGTCGAGCGCGCCCGCAAGCAGCTCCAGCGCCTTGACGCGCCGCCGTCGCGCCAGACGCGCCTCGCCGACCTTGCGCTCGTGCTCGCCGGCGATGAAGGCCTGGATGTCCGGCAGCGGACGAATGACGCCACGGCTGCCCCACTGGCCGTCGGGGATCTCGGTCGGAAACACCCAGACCTGCGGTGCCACATCCTCGAACGAACCGCCGGCGGCGCGTACCACTGCATCGGTCACGTCTTTCACCAGCGCCGCGCGCGAGGCTTCGGTGTACTGGCCTTCCGGCACGGTCGGGACAATCCGGTAACGCGGCGATGGCGATGGCTGGCCCGCGACATAAACGGCGGCCGGCCGATGCAGGAAGACAACGGTGACGCCTTGCGCGACCTTGTTTGCCGGATCGAACCCTTCGTGACCGATCAGGATATCGCCGAGCTCCTTGATGAGCCGCGCTTCCGCTTCCGGTTTCAGGGCTCCTTCGGGAATTGTCACGTCGATCATCGGCATTGAGAGACCTCCTGTTGTTGACAGCACGAGGTCTATGCGCGGCGAGCTCCCGGCAGCAGTGGCAGTATCGCCATTTTGGGGGCAAATTCGGACACGGCGTTCTCAGCTCGCGGCAGCCCTGCGCACAAACCGGCGCTGGTATTCGCGTGGCGAGAGCCCGGTTTCGCGCTTGAACAGACGACGGAAGGTCGACAGATCGTCGTAGCCGACGCGCGCGCTGACCGCGTCGAGCTTCAGCCGCGTGGTTTCGATCAGGCGCTTGGCCACATCGACACGCAACGCTTGCAGATATTGCAGGGGTGGCTCGCCGACCGCCAGCTTGAAGCGGCGGTTCAGGGTGCGCTCGCTGACCGCAAGGTCGCGGGCCAGCCTGGCCAGACTGAAGCCCTGTTGCAGCGACTTCTCCATCATGCTCTGCGCCCGCGCCACCAGCGCGTCGGAGTGCTGCGTGTCGCGCGCGCGGCTGGCATAAGGTGCCTGCGAGACGCGATTGCTGTCTATCAGCATCAGCTTGCCGGTCTCCGCGGCCACGTCGGCGCCGGCGAATTTCTCGACCAGCCGAAGCGCGAGATTGAGCGAGGTGGTCACCGCGCCCGAGCAGACAATGCGGTTCTGCTCGGTGAGGATCTCGGCGACGCGCAGATCCACCGCCGGATAGCGCATCGCGAATGTCCGCCCCTTGGCCCAATGGGTGGTCGCAACCCTGCCGTCGAGCAGGCCGGCCTCGGCGAGGATGAAGCTGCCGGTGCAATAGGACGCGAGCAAAGTGCCGCGCTCATGCTGCCGCCGCAGCGCCGCGAGCAGCGGCTCGACGGTATCGAGCCGCGCGAAGAACCGCTCGATATCGCCGACGAACGGTCCCGGGATCACCACCGCGTCCGCCGAAGACCGCGCGCCAATCGATCCATCGACGCCGATGACCTGGCCGGACGCCGTCTGGACCGGCCGGCCACTCAGGGACTCGACGCGCCACCGCAGCTGAGACGGCTTGCCGTTGTGGCGTCGCGGCCGCCGCGCCGTCACCGAATTGGCGGCCGTGAACACGTCGACAATCCCCGCCACACCCGAAGCGAGGATGCCGTCATAGACCCAGATCCGGATGAGTGGCATGGCGTGTCCGATCTTGCACAATATGGTGTAATTCTGCCATCGCATGGACGACCGGACAAGCCGGCGGTGTCGGGGCGCCGAATGTGACGCGCTGCGTGACTGCCCGACGGGCAACTCAGCAAAAACCTGTCAACTCGGGCAAACCATGTCGCGAGAATGCGAGCGTAAGATTCACAAACCGTGCCGCACACTCACTGTCGTCCCGGCCTAGTGCGCAATTGCGCACGGGGGGCCGGGACCCATAACCACCGACGCGAATTGTTATGCGCGATTGCACCGAACGAGTCCTGCCTGCAACATCCGCCGCGGCGTATGGGTCCCGGCCCCCCGTGCGCAATTGCGCACTAGGCCGGGACGACAGATGTATATGCGGGCCGTTCGCCGTGCACCCCGTTCACATCGCCCGCACAAATCTGCGAAAGCCCGGCGCGCCGGTCATCGCTTCGAAGGCGGCGTCGCGCTTCTCTTCGGCGAAGGCGAAGCCGGCCTTGGCATAGCAGCGTTCGGCCGCGTCGTTGCCGATCAGGAACGAGATCGATGCCTGCGCGTAACCTGCCGCCTTGCCGTCGGCGAGTGCGCGGCGGATCAAGTCCTGCACCAGACCGCCGCTGCGATGGGACGCTTGTCGGGCGACATGCTCGATCAGCCAGTCGCCCTCGCCGCCTTGCACCCAGCAGTTACGGGCATAGCCGCCGCGCGCGACGATGGCATCGGCATCCATGCCGGTCTCTGCCGCGACCTCCTCGATCGCCGCACGTGCCGCGACGACCGTTCCGGATGCCGGCATCGCGCACAGCGCGGCGGCCGGCGCGCCATCGACTTCAGCGATCAGGAAATGGGCGACGTGATACCATGACCGCACCCGCGCCACGGCAAGCCGCGTCATGAACGCCAGGCATTCCGCCTCGCCCCGATCGAGCGCGATATCGAACCAGCCGCGCGGCAACGGGCCGCGCTGCGCGGCCAGCACGATGCCGGCGATGAAGCCGGCGTCGTCGGATCGTGCGGGACGGATCGAGGATCGTCCCGCACCGATCATCTCAGGTGTTCTTCAGCGCGACGCGGAATTCGGCCTCGGTCTTGGCCTTGACCTCGTCGAGCGTGACCCCGTCGGCAAGCTCGATCAGCGCCATGCCGTCCTTGCCGTGCTTGTCGATGGTGAACACCGCAAGGTCGGTGACGACCATGTCGACCACGCGCTCGCCGGTCAGCGGCAGGTTGCACTGCTTGAGCAGCTTCGGGCCGTCCTTGGCGGAATGCTCCATCACGACCACGACGCGCTTGACGCCGGCGACGAGGTCCATGGCGCCGCCCATGCCCTTCACCATCTTGCCGGGGATCATCCAGTTGGCGAGGTCGCCGTTCTGCGCCACCTGCATGGCGCCGAGGATCGACAGATCGATATGGCCGCCGCGCACCATGCCGAAGGAATCGGCCGACGAGAAATAGCTGGTCGAGGGCAGCTCGCTCACCGTCTGCTTGCCGGCATTGATCAGGTCGGCGTCCACCTCGTCCTCATAGGGGAACGGGCCCATGCCGAGCATGCCGTTCTCGCTCTGCAGGCTGACGTCGATGCCGTCGGGAATATAGTTCGAGACCAGCGTCGGAATGCCGATGCCGAGATTGACGTAATAGCCGTCGCGCAGCTCCTTGGCGGCGCGGGCGGCCATCTGTTCACGGGTCCAGGCCATGTGGCTCTCCTGAAGAGTAATGTTTTAAGCGGCGGGCCGCGGGCGGGTGTTGCGGAACTCGATCCGCTTCTTGCCGGTCCCGACCTCGATGATGCGTTTGACGAAGATGCCGGGGGTGTGGATGTGGTCCGGATCGATCTCGCCGGCCGGCACCAGGTGCTCGACCTCGGCGACGGTGACCTTCGCCGCGGTGGCCATCATCGGGTTAAAGTTGCGCGCGGTCTTGCGGTAGACCAGGTTGCCGGCGGTGTCGCCCTTCCAGGCATGGACGACGGCGACGTCGGCGAACAGGCCGCGTTCCATGATGTACTTCTCGCCGTCGAATTCCTTCACTTCCTTGCCTTCGGCGATCAGCGTGCCGACGCCGGTCTTGGTGTAGAAGGCCGGGATTCCGGCGCCGCCGGCGCGGATGCGCTCGGCCAGGGTGCCCTGCGGGTTGAACTCGAGCTCGAGCTCGCCGGCGAGATATTGCTGGGCGAACAGCTTGTTCTCGCCGACATAGGACGAGATCATCTTCTTGATCTGGCGCGTCTCCAGCAGCCGGCTGAGGCCGATGCCGTCGACGCCGGCATTGTTGGAGACGACCGTGAGGCCCTTGACGCCGGACTCGCGGATTGCGTCCGACAGGGTCTCGGCGATGCCGCAGAGGCCGAAGCCGCCCGACATGATCATCATGTCGTCCTTGAGGAGACCATCGAGTGCCGATTTGGCATCGGGATAAACTTTGTTCATGCAGCGAATACCTGATGGAGGGCGCGGAACGGCTGTGGCAAAGCGGATTATTAGGCGAAATCTTCGCAGTGCGTCAATCACGGCCGGGTGCGGCGACGGGCGGCGGCCCGCGGCAATCAACATGGCCTTGAAAGCGACAAGAAAACCCTTCAAGTTGCGTGGGTTGGCAGGGGTCTCCGGCGAGAGCCCGCTGTGATCGACGACGACCCGACAAAACTCAACCCGACCCGGATATGTCATTGACGATGGCCCAAGGAATTAAGCGCCTGGGGATGCCGATCGCGGCGCTTTTCGGCCTGGCGCTGGTCGGGCTGGTCGGAACGTCGTGGTTCCTCAACCGGGACGCGCTGCAGCGCGCGGTGGAAGCGCAGATCCGCGCCGTGACGGGGCTCGATCTCGTCGTCAACGGGCCGATCGACGTCTCGGTTTTTCCCGGCAGCTACGTCTCCTTTCATAATGTCGGGCTGAAGGGCGCCGATACCATCGGTCCCGCCCTACAGGTCGACGTGCTGACCGCCAATCTGCGCCTGCTGCCGCTGCTGCTGCGGCGGTTCGAGATTGCCGACGTCATGATGCTCCGCCCGCATATCCATGTGGTCCGCGACGGCGCCGGCGAGAGCAACTGGACGCCGTTCGTCGAGACCATCGCCAAGGCGATGACGCCCGGCGCAGAGAACCAGGTGTCGTTCTCCGAAATCCGGATCCAGGACGGCGAGCTGAACTACCAGGACGGCACCAACAACATCTCCGAACAGCTTGGCGATATCGACCTGTCGCTGGCCTGGCCCTCGATCTCGCGCTCCTTTGCCGCAACCGGCCAGTTCGACTGGCGCGGCGAGCGCGTCGACGGCTCGATCAGCGCCAGCGACTTCGTCGCGCTGCTGTCGGGCGACCGCTCCGGCCTGAAGGCACGGCTTGCCAGCGCGCCGCTGAAGGTTGCTTTCGACGGAACCGTCGCCAACCGCACCAGCCTGATGATGGAAGGCGTCGCCACCATGGACAGCCCGTCGCTGCGCAACGCGTTGCGCTGGATGGGACAGGCCCCGCCCGGCGGCGGTGGCGGCTTCGGCCGCTTCGCGCTGAAGGCCCGCGCCAATGTGGTCGGCGGCTCGGTCGCGCTCACCAACGTCAATGTCGAGCTCGACGGCAACGTCGCCGAAGGCGTGATGACCTACGCCAATAACGGCCGGCAGACGCTGCAGGCGACGCTTGCCGCCGGAAATCTCGATTTCACGCCTTACATCTCGACGTTCCGCCTGCTGGCCAGCGGCCAGCGCGACTGGAACAGGCAGCTGTTCGACCTGTCCTCGCTGTCGTCGACCGATCTCGACATGCGCCTGTCGGCGGCCAAGGTCACGGTCGGCCCGTCCAAGCTCGGCCGCACCGCATTCGGCGCCAATCTGCGCGGCGGCGCGCTGGCGCTCAGCGTCGGCGAGGCGCAGATGTATGGCGGCATCGCCAAGGGCTCGTTCGCGATCGCGCGCTCGGATGCGGTCGCCGACGTCAGGGCGCAATTCCAGTTCACCGATGTCGATCTGCAGGCCTGCGCCAGCGAATTGTTCGGCATCAACAAGCTGTCCGGCCGCGGCAACCTCAACGTCTCTCTGACGGCCTCGGGCTCGAGCCCGTTCGGGCTCGCGTCGTCGCTCGACGGCACCGCGACGCTGAACGGGCATGACGGTGCGATCGCGGGCTTCAATGTCGAGCAGCTCTTGAAGCGGCTGGAGAAGCGGCCGCTGTCCGGCGGCGGCAATTTCCGCTCCGGCTCGACGCCCTACGACAATCTCAGCATCTCGGTGAAATTCGCCGACGGCGTCGCGACCGCTGACGACATTCATGTCGAAAGCCCCACGGCGAAGATCACGCTGACCGGCACGGCCTCGGTGCCGTCGCGCGAATACGATCTCAAGGGCGTCGCCAGCCTGACCTCGGCATCGGCCGGCGGCAACGGTTTCGATCTGCCCTTCGTGATCCAGGGGCCGTGGGACGATCCGCTGATCTTCCCCGATCCGGAAAGCCTGATCCGCCGCTCGCCGGCCTCCGCCCCGCTGCTCGATGCGGTGAAGGATCGCAAGACCCGCGACGCGGTGCGCTCGGTGATCGAGCGCTTCACCGGCGGCGCCGCACGGCCCGCGGCGGCGCCCGATGCCGCGGCAGGCGCGCCCGGCGGCGCACCGGCGGCGTCGGCCGAGAATGCGAAGTCGAACTGATCGAATCCATTCACTTTGCGCATCGATGCACCGGGACCGATCCACGCGCTCGCCGCAAACCCCTACACAAGTCGGCGGCGCGACATCTTTATCGGGTCACGGGCATGCGCTAGTGTTTTCTCCAACCGGTTAAAAAGCCGGCCTCATGAGGGAGAACAACGTGAGATCCAAGGTTATCGGTGCGCTATCAATTGCGGTCGCCGCGGTCGGCCTGTTCGCCGCAACTGCACCTGCTCTCGCCCAGGGCAAGACGATCACCGTCTGGTGGGGCAAGGGATTTTACAAATCCGAAGACGACGCGCTGCTCGAGACGATCAAGAAATTCGAAGCCAAGACCGGCATCAAGGTCGAACTGTCGCAATACGCGATCCAGGACATGATTCCGAAGACGGTCGCCGCGCTCGATTCCGGCACCGTGCCCGACGTCGCCTATTCCGACTCCTACGACGTGCAGGCGCAGGGCAAATGGGCCTATGAAGGCAAGCTCGAGGATCTCTCCGACATCCTGCTGCCGATGAAGGATGCGTTCGCGCCGAACACGCTGGAGACGGCGCTGCTCTACAATGACGTCGCCAAGAAGAAGACCTATTACGGCTTCCCGCTGAAACAGCAGAGCATGCACGTCCAGATCTGGGGCGACATGCTCGAGAAGGCCGGCTTCAAGGCCGCCGACATCCCGACCAAGTGGGAGGATTACTGGTCGTTCTGGTGCGACAAGGTGCAGCCGGCAATCCGCAAGGCGACCGGCCAGCGCATCTACGGCGTCGGCCAGCCGATGGGCGTGGAATCCACCGACTCGTTCCAGTCGTTCTACACCTTCATGGACGCCTATCACGTCAAGCTGGTCGACGACGACGGCAAGCTCTTGGTCGACGATCCCAAGGTGCGCGACGGGTTGATTCACGCGCTGAAGGACTACACCGACACCTACATCAAGGGCTGCTCGCCGCCCTCCTCCACGACCTGGAAGGACCCGGACAACAACGTCGCGTTCCACAACAAGACGATCGTGATGACCCACAACTTCACGATCTCGATCGCGGCGAAGTGGTTCGAGGATTCCACCAACCCGGCGCTGACCGACGCGCAGCGCGCCGCCGGCAAGCAGGCCTATGAGCAGGACATCATCACCGCGTCCTTCCCGAAGGCGCCGGACGGATCGACGATCCGCTACCGCTCCGACGTCAAGACCGGGCTGATCTTCGCCAACGCCAAGAACAAGGCGGAAGGCAAGCAGTTCATTGCCTTCCTGATGCAGGAAGACAATTTGCGGCCCTATGTCGAGGGCGCGCTTGGCCGCTGGTTCCCGGTGACCAAGGCAAGCCAGGCGAGCCCGTTCTGGCAGGCTGACCGGCATCGCAAGGCGGTCTACAATCAGTTCACCGGCGGCACCGCGCCGTTCGACTTTACCAAGAACTGGAAGTTCACCATCCTGAACAACGAGAACGTCTGGGCCAAGGCCATGAACCGCGTCGTCAGCGAGAAGGTGCCGGTGGACAAGGCCGTCGACGAACTGATCGCCCGCATCAAGCAGGTCGCGGGGTAGACGTTGCAAGACCAGCTGCCGCGGCACATTTCTCTGGTCGTCCCTGCGAAAGCAGGGACCCATACGCCGCGGCGGTGATTTTGAAACATGCTGGTCACCGGCTTTCGTGCAATAACGAAAGCCGGTGGTTATGGGTCCCTGCTTTCGCAGGGACGACAGGGTAGGCGTAGGCGCAAGCGGTAGCTTGCTCAAAGAGTAACCGTATGGCGATCACACTCTCCGCATCCGATGTCCCCTCGCCGCCGTTGTCGGCGCGGCTGTCGCCGCCGCAGGTCTGGGGCATCGTGCTACTCGCGCCCTATCTGCTCGTCTTCCTCGCCTTCGTGGTCTATCCGGTCGGCTACGGCCTGTGGCTGGCGCGCCATCCGGCGAGCTATGTCGCGCTCTACCACGACCCGATCTTCGCGCGCGCGGCGATCAACACGCTGATCTTCCTGGTCATCGGCATCAACATCAAGATGCTGATCGCGCTGTTCCTGTCCGGCTTCTTCGCCCAGCAGCGGCCCTGGATCAGGTGGCTGTCGGTCATCTTCATCCTGCCCTGGGCGGTACCCTCGATCCCGACCATCCTGTCGGTGCGCTTCATGCTCAATCCGGAATGGGGCGTGGTCAACCAGCTGATCTTCAAGTTCACCGGCGACGACGGCCCGAACTGGCTGAACGATCCCTCGGTCGCGCTGGCGATGGCGATCGGCGTGCACATCTGGAAGTCGCTGCCGTTCTGGACGCTGATCCTGCTGACCGGACGGCTCGCCATCTCGCACGATCTGTACGAGGCCTCCGACGTCGACGGCGCCAATTGGTGGCAGAAATTCCGCTACATCACCTGGCCGTCGATGCAGACGCTCTATGTCACCTGCACGCTGCTCTCGATGATTTGGACGCTCGGCGACTTCAACAGCGTCTATTTGCTCACCGGCGGCGGGCCCGCCGACCTCACCCACGTGCTGTCGACCCTCGGCATCCGCTATCTGCGCCTCGACCAGCTCTCGCTGGCGATGGCCTCGATCGTCTGCGCGATGCCGTTCGTGCTGCCGCTGGTCTATTACATGATGAAACGGTTGTCGCGATGAAGCTGCCCACCCTCCGCGAAGTCGGCACCGAAGCCAAGCTGCTGCTGATCGGCATCCCGGTCTTCATCTGGACCATGATCCCGATCTACCACATGTTCGTGTTCGCGATCTCGCCGAAGGAGGACGCGTTCTCCGGCAAGCTGTGGCCGTCGCATCCGACGCTGCACAATTTCGAGATCGTGTTCAACCAGCAGCACTACTTCCTGCGCGACTTCTGGATCCAGTTCTGGAATTCGACCGTGATCGCGCTCGCGGTCGGCGCGCTGACGCTGTTCGTCGCCACCGCCGCCGCGTTCTCGATCTCGCGGCTACGCGTGCCGGGCGGCCGCGCCGTCATGAACATGGCGCTGTTCACCTATTTCATCCCGGCCGCGTTCCTCGCCGTGCCGATGTACCGCACCATGGGCACCTATGGCCTCTTGAACAATCACTGGTCGCTGATCCTGGCGATGGTGACGATCGCGGCGCCCTACGCGATCTGGGTCTTGAAGCAGGCCTCCGACAAGCTGCCGGTCGAGCTCGACGAGGCCGCGACGATGGACGGCGCCACCACGCTTCAGCTGTTCCGCCTGGTCTATGTGCCCTTGATGATGCCCTCGCTGGTCGCGGTCGGCACCTATGCAATCCTGCTCGCGTGGAACGAATATCTCTACGCGTTCCTGCTGCTGTCGAAGGACACCGACATCACCCTGCCGGTCGCGCTCGGCAACTTCCTCGCCGCGGACGACTCGCCGTGGGAGCTGCTCATGACCACCGGCTTCATCTACGCATTGCCGCCGGCTGCGGTCTATTACGCCTTCAAGCGCTACATGGTTGGCGGGCTGACGGCAGGCGCGGTTAAATCTTGATGCGCTGTCATTCCGGGATGGTGCGCTAGCACCAGACCCGGAATCTCGAGATTCCGGGTTCGATGTTTCACATCGCCCCGGAATGACGGAAACTACAACGGCGCGGCGCTCTCGCCGCGCGCGCTCGACAGTTTCGAGGCGAACGAGGCGACCACGATGATCACGGCGATCAGCGCGATCACCAGCGTGCAGATTGCGTTGATCTCGGGCTTCACGCCGAGCCGGACCTCGGAATAGATCCGGATCGGCAGCGTCGCCGAGCCCGGGCCGGTGGTGAAGCTCGCGATCACGACGTCGTCGAGCGACAGCGTGAAAGCCAGCATCCAGCCGGCGACGATCGCCGGCACGATCAGCGGCAGCGTCACCAGGAGGAACGCCCGCACCGGATCGCAGCCGAGGTCCATCGCAGCCTCTTCCAGGCTGCGGTCGAGCGTGGCGAGGCGCGACTGCACCACGACCGTGACGAAGCACATCGTCAGCGTGGTGTGGGCGATCGTCACCGTCAAGAAGCCGCGCTCGGCATTGAGCGCCACGAACAAGAGCAGCAGCGACAGGCCGGAGATCACCTCCGGCATCACCAGCGGCGAATACAGCATGCCGGAGAACAGTGCCCGCCCCCGGAACCGCTCGCCGCGCGCCAGCCCGACCGCCGCCAGCGTGCCCAGCAGTGTCGCCAGCGTCGCCGACACCGCGGCGACCGACAGGCTCATCCACGCCGCCTCCAGCATGGCGCGGTCGCCAAAGAACTCGCGGTACCAGCGCAGCGACCAGCCGCCCCACACCATCACCAGCCGCGAGGCGTTGAACGAGTAGATCACGAGGATGACGATCGGCAGATAGAGGAACGCCAGCCCGAGCGCCAGCGACGTCATGTTGAAGCGGGTGAGCCTGGTGACGGTGCGCGCCATCAGCGGCCCGCCTCCAGCTGACGCCGTTGCAGGCGGTCGTAGAGCACGAGCGGCGGCACCAGCAGCAGCAACAGCGCGATCGCGGCGGCTGACGCCACCGGCCAATCCTTGTTGGTGAAGAACTCGAGCCACAGCGTCTGCCCGATCATCAGCGAGTTGGAGCCGGCGAGCAGATCGGGGATCACGAACTCGCCGACAACAGGGATGAAGCAGAGCAGCGCGCCGGCGCCGACGCCGGGCAGTGACAGCGGGAACGTTACCAGCCAGAACGCCTGTAGCGGCGAGGCGCCGAGATCGCCCGCGGCCTCCAGCAGCGACGCGTCCATCCTGGAGAGCGTCGCATAGAGCGGCAGGATCATGAACGGCAGATAGGAATACACGATGCCGAGATACATCGCGCTGTCGGTCGACAGCCAGACCACCGGCGCGGACACGATATGCAGCGCCAGCAGCACCTGGTTGAGCAGGCCGTCATGCTGCAGGATGTTGATCCAGGCATAGATGCGGATCAGGAATGAGGTCCAGAACGGCACGATGACCAGCATCATCGCGACGCCCTGCCAGCGCTGTGGCAACCGCGCCATGCCGTAGGCAATGGGATAACCGATCAGGAGCAGGATCAGCGTCGAGCTCATCGCGACGACGAGGCTGCGCAGATAGGACAGGATGTAGAGATTGTCCGATATCAGCAGGCGGAAATTGTCGAACGACAATTGTGCGAACGCCGCGGCCAGCGCCGCGCGGCCCTCGGTGAAATCGAACACCGGCGTATAGGGCGGCTGCGCGATCGCGGTCTGCGACAGGCTGATCTTCAGCACGAAGCCGAACGGCACCAGGAAGAACAGCACCATCCACAGATAGGGAGCGATCGCGGCGAGCCGCGCCGGCCGGGCGAAGATGCGGCGCGCGCTCATTGCTCGAGCACCAGGCAATCGTCGGCGGTGAACCATGCCACCACGCGCTGGCCGGCGAGATAGGCATCGACATCGAGCCGCGCGGTGTTGGCCATCGACGAGCGCACCACCGCGCCCGTCTCCAGCTTCACCCGGTAGCTGGTCACGCCGCCGAGATAGTTGACGTCGGTGACGACGCCCTCCAGCCGGTTGATCGCCTGCGATGCTCCCTCATCCATTGCCGGCGCGCGGCGCGACAGCTTCACCTTCTCGGGGCGGATCGCGACGGCAACGACCTGCCTGGTCACCGGCGGCCACAGCTCGCTGACCGCCAGCTTGCCCGCATCAGCGGTCGCGACCGTCAGGCGCCCATTCTCGCGGGACGTGACCTCGCCGTTGAACAGATTGATGTCGCCGACGAACTCGGCGATCCAGCGCGAGGCCGGCGCCTCGTAGAGATTGCGCGGGGTTGCGACCTGAACCAGACGGCCGGCATCCATCACCCCGATGCGGCCGGCCATCGTCATCGCCTCCTCCTGATCGTGGGTGACAATGATGAAGGTCATACCGAGCCGGCGCTGCAGTTCCATCAATTCGGCCTGCGTGCTCTCGCGCAGCTTCTTGTCGAGCGCGGCAAGCGGCTCATCGAGCAGCAGCACCTGCGGCCGGCGCGCCAGCGAGCGCGCCAACGCGACGCGCTGCCGCTGGCCGCCGGAGAGCTGGTCGGGCTTGCGCTTCTCCATCCCCTCGAGCTTGACCAGCGCCACCATCTCGGCGACGCGCGCGGCGATATCGCCGCGTGCCATGCCGGCGCGCTTCAGCCCGAAGGCAATGTTGTCGCGCACCGACAGATGCGGGAACAGCGCGTAGTTCTGGAACATCATGTTGACGGGCCGCTCATGCGGCAGCACCTGCGCGATGTCGCTGCCGCCGAGCAGGATGCGGCCCTCGTCCGGCGTCTCGAAGCCGGCGAGCATGCGCAGCAGCGTGGTCTTGCCGCAGCCGCTCGGGCCGAGCAGCGCGAAGAATTCGCCGGCTCGGATATCGAGCGAGAGCTTGTCGACCGCGCGAAAATTGCCGAACGACTTGGCGACACCCTCGATCCGCAGCAGCGGCATGTCCGAGACGGCCGGTTCAGGCAACGACCTTGCCGCCTCCGCACTCGCTTCGCCCGATGTCACGTCCGTCAGCCCCGATTCCCCGTAAGGTCAGATTCTTGCGGCAAGCTAGCGGCGGATCGCCACCGGCTCAACCGCCTCACGGACATCTCCCGCAATATTGTCGGCGTCCGCGCCTCTGCTAGACTTCGCAGCCAAGTTCGGGAGGGCAACCGATGATTCACGACCGCTACGGCCTGCCGCTGACGACGAACTCGGACCGCGCCGCCGCTTATTATATCGACGGCGTCGATCGCATGCTGGCGGCGCTGCATGGCGCCGATGCGGCGTTCGAGGCGGCGATCGCCGAGGACCCCGATTTCGCGATGGCCCATATCGGCCGTGCCCGCGTCCACCAGCTCAACATGGAGGGCGCCAAGGCCCGCGCCAAGGCGGCCGATGCACGGCAGCTGGCCGCGGCCGCCAGCCCGCGCGAGCGCCACCACATCGGGATCATGGCGTCCGTGATCGAGAGCCAGCCAAAGAAGGCGGTGACAGAAGCCGAACGGCATCTCACCGAATATCCGCGCGATGCGCAGATACTCTCGCTGTTGCTCGGCGCCTTCGGCCTCTATGCCTTCTCCGGCCGGTCCGACCATGACGCCGCGCGGCTCGCAATCTCCGAACGTTACGCCAGCGACTATGGCGACGATTGGTGGTTCCTCACCTATCTCGGCTGGTCGAAGACCGAGGCCGGCGATGTCGTGTCCGGCCGCGCCATCACCGAGCGCGGCTATGCGCTGAAGCCGGAGAACGCCGGTGCCGCGCACGCCGTCGCGCATGCGCTGTTCGAGCAGGGCGACGCGGCGGAAGGCCGCAGCTTCCTCTCCGCCTGGCTGCCGGCGAATGATCGCACCAGCTTCCTGCAGGGCCATCTCGCCTGGCACCTCGCCTTGATCGCAATCGAGGAAGGCGACGCCGACAGCGCGCTCGACATTTACGAGCAGCACATCAAGCCGGCGGGCCGGCCCTATCCGCCGCTCAATATCTTCACCGACACGGCCTCGCTGCTGTGGCGGCTGACGGTCGCCGGCAAGACCGGCCTCGAGCAGCACTGGAAGGATGTCGCCGTCTATGGCGACGGCTATTTCCCGAAGGCCGGCGCGCATTTCGCCGACGTGCACCACGCGCTGGTCGCAGCGACGACGAACAACGACGCGCTCGAGGCGCGGCTGGTCGAGATGGCGGCGCGCGACGCCGACGGCAGGCTGGCGCCCGGCCCTGCGGCGATCGGGCTTGGCCGCGGGATCGCGGCGTTCGCCGCTGGCGATCACGACGACGCCGTGCGCATCCTTGCGCCGCTGATGCCCGAACTGGTGCGGATCGGCGGCAGCCATGCGCAACGCGAATTGTGGGAGGATACCTTCATCGTCGCGTGCCTGCGCGCCGGCCAGGGCCGGCAGGCAACAAGCCTGATCTCGGAGCGGCTGCATCGCCGTCCGTCCCGGCGCGACCTCGCCTGGTCACAGGAGGCGGCGCAGCAATAGCCGCTGCTGGAGCTCTTCTCCTTCCCCCTCAAAACAGGGTAATCGCATTTGGAATGAACCGATTCTTCCGCGCCGTCATGGCCGGGCTTGTCCCGGCCATCCACGTCTTTTCTTCGCGTGGAAACGGAGACGTGGATGCCCGGGACAAGCCCGGGCATGACGAGTTTGTGGGAACTCCGAATCCCCACCCGCTTTGCTCTGGCGAGCAAAGCGACCTCCCCTTTTCAAGGGGAGGTTTGAAGCGAACTCAATCCATCTTCGCCATGAACGTCGCAAGCGCGTCGCGATCGGCTTGCGGCATGGTCAGCCCGAGCTTGGAGCGGCGCCACAGGATATCGTCGGGAAAGCGCGCCCATTCCTTGCGCATGAGGTAGCGCACCTCGGCGCCGGTCAGTTCGGGACCGAAGGCCGGGCCGAGATCGGCCTTCTCTTTGGCGTCGCCCAAAATGTCCTTCACATTCAACCCATAGGCGGCCACCAGCCGCCGCGCCGGCGCCTCGCCGAGGAAGCGCCAGCGGTCGCGGGCGATGTCGACCTCGGTCTCGAAGCGCTGCCACGCGAACTCGCCGCCCGGCAGCGGCGCCGTTGCGGTCCAGCGCGGTGTCATCGGATAGAACCGCGTGAACTCCGACACTGCCCGCTCGGCGCGGCGCCGCGCGGTGGTGACGTCGCCGCCGAAGGTCGTGAGCAGCGGCGCCTTGCCGCGCCTGATATCGAGCAGCGCTGCGCCATCGCTCATGTGCCGGCGCGCGGGCGCGATCACGGAATTGGCGCCGGAGACGGTCCGCAGCACATCCACTGGAGCGATCTGTTCGCGAAAGTAGCGATTGGCGGCGTCGCAGAGATAGGCCTCCTCGCGCACGCCCATCGCGACAACCGCCGGATCACCCTTGAAGGGATGACTGACGCTGCCGATCAGGGTGAAGTCGCGCTCGTAGGGACTGGCGAAGATCAGCCGGCCGTCAGGGTTCTGAAACACATAAACGTTGTCGCAGTCGAACAGGCGGCGCACCACGATCTGGCTGATCTGCACGGTCGCAAGCTGCGGCGTGGACACGCGCAGCACGATGTCGGCGACCGAGGCGGTCCACGCGCCGGTCGCATTGACCAGCGCCCGCGCCGTGATCGCCCGCCGGTAGCCGCGGTCGATCGCGACCAGCTGCCAGGTCTCGCCGCGCTCGGCCCGGGTCACGCGCGCGCCGGTGCGGATATCGGCGCCGCGCGCTGCGGCATCGACGGCGGTGAGCACGACGAGCCGGGAATCGTCGACGACGCAGTCGGAATATTCGAACGCGGTTCCGAACGGCCGCTTCAGCGCATTGCCGACCGGATGGTGGGTGACATCGAGCGTCGCCGAGCGCGGCAGACCGCTGCGCGAAGTCAGCCGTTCGTAGAGCAGCAGCAACGACCGCAGCTGCCACGGCGGCCGCTCCTCGGCATGCGCCGGGATCACGAAGCGTACCGGCCGCACCAGATGCGGCGCGATGCGCAGCAACACGTCGCGTTCCCTCAGTGCCCTGCGGACGCGGAAGAACTCCCGCCGTTCCAGCCCGGCCAGATCGCCATGGACCAGCCGCGGCGAAGCCTGCGATGCGCCGGAACCGATATCGCCCTGTTCCAGCAGGATCACGCGCAGGCCGCGGCCGGCGGCATCACGGGCAATGCTCGTGCCGTTCAGGCCACCGCCGATGATCGCGACGTCATAGTCCGCCATGGGCAACGCCTATCGCATTTTCATGCGAACAAAAGACGGGTTCGCACGAAAAATGCGTCAAGGCGCGGCGCTGAACTACATGATGTCGGGGTGAATCACGGCACACTCACCTCTCCCGCTTGCGGGGGCGAGCGTACGCTTGCACGATTTCGGAATATTGGAATAATGCCCCTGAGTTGCCCGACGTGTCAAGTAGCCTGCTCGAATGCCGGCCGCCGCCGGCTACTTTGCATGGGGTTGTTTTCGATATTTTGGCAGCGCTCCTCCTGCGACGGCCCCGCAAACGGGAGAGGCACACCGTCTTCGCGACGGCGATCCAATCTGACTCCATCACCCGCTAGTCCGCACCGGCCGCGGCAAAGAACTGTTCCGGTCCATCGACCTCGATCAGCTTCCTGCCTTCGATCACCCAGAACCGGTTGGCCACCGTGCGCACGAACCGGCGATCGTGCGACACCAGGAGGCAGCTGGCCTGCTGTTCCATCAATTCGTCCTCCAGCGCCTCCTGGCCCTCGATATCGAGGTGGTTGGTCGGCTCGTCGAGCAGATAGAAGTTCGGCTGGGTGAGCCGCAGCACCAGCATGCCGAGGCGGGCCTTCTGCCCGCCCGACAGCCGCCCGATCGGACGGCCCTGCATCTCGATCGAGAGCCCGGCGCCGGCGAGCAAGCCGCGCGCCCGCTGATCACCGACCTCGAAGCGCCGCGTCAGCATGCGCATCGGCGTGTCGCTATCGGCAAGATCGGCCAGCGCCTGGTCGCAATAGCCAAGCACCAATGACTCGGTGGCCCGGATCTCGGCCGCTGCCGCTGCGGCATTCTCGATCGCCAGCCGCAGCGCCGCGACGAACCGGGTCTTGCCGGCGCCATTCGGCCCGAGCAGCGCAATCCGGTCGCCCTTGCAGATGAACTGCTGGCCGGTCCTGAACAACAGCCTGCCGTCGGGCGTGGCGATCCCGGCGTTGTTCAGCCTGATCAGAACCTTGGCATGGGTGTCGCGGTTGGTGAGCCGGATCGTTCCGGCCGAGCGTTCCTGATGCGCGGGCTTCGCCGTCTCCTCCAGTCTCTCGGCGCGCTGCTTCAATTGCCTGGTCTTCGACAGCAAA
>NZ_JAQOSR010000128.1:0-26935 GCF_046718885.1 Bradyrhizobium sp. UFLA01-814
ATCCTAAGTCTCGTGGGCTCGGAGATGTGTATAAGAGACAGGCTTGGAGAAATCGAGGCCCTTGGCCTTCCAGTGCGAGACCAGCGCGGTCTGGTCCAGCATCTGGACCTGGCCGACCATCTCGTCGAACGTCTTGTAGCCGAGCTGCGCCATGATCTCGCGGACTTCCTCGGCGACGAAGAAGAAGTAGTTGATGACGTGCTCGGGCTGGCCGGTGAAGCGCTTGCGCAGCACCGGATCCTGGGTCGCGACGCCGACCGGGCAGGTGTTGAGGTGGCACTTGCGCATCATGATGCAGCCCGCCGCGATCAGGGGCGCGGTGGCGAAGCCGAACTCGTCGGCCCCGAGCAGCGCGCCGATCACGACGTCACGGCCGGTGCGAAAGCCGCCGTCGACCTGGACCGCGATGCGGCTGCGCAGCTGCTGGCGCACCAGCGTCTGATGGGTCTCGGCAAGACCGATCTCCCACGGCGAACCGGCATGCTTGATCGAGGTCAGCGGCGAGGCACCGGTGCCGCCCTCGAAGCCCGCGATGGTCACATGGTCGGCGCGCGCCTTGGCAACGCCGGCGGCAACCGTGCCGACGCCGACCTCGGACACCAGCTTCACCGAGACCTGGCCGTCCGGATTGACGTTCTTGAGGTCGTAGATCAGCTGGGCGAGGTCTTCGATCGAGTAGATGTCGTGGTGCGGCGGCGGCGAGATCAGGCCGACGCCCGGCGTCGAATGCCGGACGCGGGCGATCGTTGCGTCGACCTTGTGGCCGGGCAGCTGGCCGCCTTCGCCGGGCTTGGCACCCTGCGCCATCTTGATCTGCATCATGTCGGAGTTGACGAGGTATTCCGTCGTCACGCCGAACCGGCCCGAGGCGACCTGCTTGATCGCCGAGCGCATGCTGTCGCCGTTGGGCATCGGCTTGAAGCGGTCGGACTCCTCGCCGCCTTCGCCGGTGTTCGACTTGCCGCCGATCCGGTTCATCGCGATCGCGAGCGTGGTGTGCGCCTCGCGCGAGATCGATCCGAACGACATCGCGCCGGTCGAGAACCGCTTGACGATGTCCTTAGCCGGCTCGACGTCCTCGAGCTTGACCGGCTTGCGCTTGTCGTCCTCGGCGCTCTTGATCCGGAACAGCCCGCGCAGCGTCAACAGACGCTCGGACTGCTCGTTGAGGATCTTGGCGAACGCCCGGTAGCGCTCCTGCGAATTGCCGCGCACGGCATGCTGCAGCGTCGAGACCGATTCCGCGGTCCAGGCGTGGTCCTCGCCGCGGGTGCGGTAGGCATATTCGCCGCCGACATCGAGCGCGCTCTTGTAGATCTGGCCGTCACCGAACGCGTCGGTGTGGCGCCGCACGGTCTCCTCGGCGATCTCGCCGAGGCCGACGCCCTCGATCCTTGTGTGGGTGCCGGCGAAATACTTGGCGACGAAATCCGCCTTCAGGCCGACCGCGTCGAAGATCTGCGCGCCGCAATAGGACTGGTAGGTCGAGATGCCCATCTTGGACATCACCTTGAGCAGGCCCTTGCCGATCGACTTGATGTAGCGCTTGACGATCTCGTAGTCGTCGAGCGCGCCAGGCAGCCGGTCCTTCATCGCGAGGATGGTTTCGAACGCGAGATAGGGGTTGATCGCTTCGGCGCCGTAGCCGGCGAGGCAGGCGAAGTGATGCACCTCGCGCGGCTCGCCGGATTCCACGACGAGGCCGACCGAGGTGCGCAGGCCGGTGCGGATCAGGTGATGATGCACGGCGGCGCAGGCCAGCAGCGACGGGATCGGAATCCGGTCGGTGCCGGTCATGCGGTCCGACAGGATGATGATGTTGATGCCCTCGCGCACCGCGCCCTCGGCGCGCGCGCAGAGCTCGTCGAGCACCTGCTCCATGCCCGCCGCGCCGAAGCCGGCGTGGAAGGTGGTGTCGAGCGTGCGCGACTTGAAGTGGGTCTCGGCGACGTCGGAGATCGAACGGATCTTTTCAAGATCCGCGTCGGTCAGGATCGGTTGCCGCACCTCGAGGCGCTTGGTAGAGGCGACGCCCTGGAGGTCGAACAGGTTCGGCCGCGGCCCGATGATCGAGACGAGGCTCATGACGATTTCCTCGCGGATCGGATCGATCGGCGGGTTCGTCACCTGCGCGAAGTTCTGCTTGAAGTAGGTGAACAGCTGCTTCGGCTTGTCCGACAGCGCCGAGATCGGCGTGTCGTTGCCCATCGAGCCGGCGGCTTCCTCGCCGGTGGCGGCCATCGGCGTCATCAGGATCGCGATGTCTTCCTGGCTGTAGCCGAACGCCTGCTGGCGATCGAGCAGCGGCAGGTTGGAGCGCACGCCCTTGGCCGGCGCATCCGGCAGCTCCTCGAGCTGGATCTGGGTGCGATGCAGCCAGTCGCTGTAGGGATGGCTCTTGGCGAGGTCGGCCTTGATCTCGTCGTCGGGAATCAGGCGGCCCTGCTCGAGGTCGACGAGCAGCATCTTGCCGGGCTGCAGCCGCCACTTGGTGACGATCTGGTCCTCCGGAATCTTCAGCACGCCCATTTCGGACGCCATCACGATGCGGTCGTCCTTGGTGACGAGGTAGCGCGCCGGGCGCAGGCCGTTGCGATCGAGCGTCGCACCGATCTTGCGGCCGTCGGTGAAGGCGATCGCGGCCGGGCCGTCCCACGGCTCCATCAGCGCAGCATGATATTCGTAGAAGGCGCGGCGCTGCTCATCCATCAGGGGATTGCCGGCCCACGCTTCCGGAATCATCATCATCACGGCGTGCGGCAGCGAGTAACCGCCCTGCACCAGGAATTCGAGCGCGTTGTCGAAGCAGGCGGTGTCGCTCTGGCCTTCATAGGAGATCGGCCAGAGGCGGCTGATGTCCTTGCCGTAGAGTTCCGAATGCACCGAAGCCTGCCGCGCCGCCATCCAGTTGACGTTGCCGCGCAGCGTGTTGATCTCGCCGTTATGGGCGATCATCCGGTACGGATGCGCCAGCGACCACGTCGGGAAGGTGTTGGTCGAGAAGCGTTGATGTACCAGCGCCAGCGCGCTGTCGAAGTCGGCTTCATGCAGGTCGGGATAGTACTTGCCGAGCTGGTCGGCGAGGAACATGCCCTTGTAGATCACGGTGCGACACGACAGCGAGCACGGATAATAGCCCGCCATGCCGCGGTCGCGGCGCTGATAGATCGCCTGCGAGATCGACTTGCGCAGGATGTAGAGGTGGCGCTCGAAATCGTCCTCGGTCTTGGCCGCACCATTGCGGCCGATGAAGACCTGCATGTGGTAGGGCTCGGTCGGCTTCACGGTGACGCCGAGCGAGGAATTGTCACTGGGCACGTCGCGCCAGCCGAGCAGCTTGAAGCCCTCGTTCTTGATCTCGTCGGCGATGATGCTCTTGATCACGTTCCGCCACGCGGCATCGCGCGGCATGAACAGCGCGCCGATGGCGTATTCGCCGGGCTGCGGCAGCTTGAAGCCGAGCTCCGCGGTCTTGCGCGCGAAGAAGGCGTGCGGGATCTGCACCAGGATGCCGGCGCCGTCACCGGCGCGCGGGTCGGCGCCGACGGCGCCGCGATGCTCGAGGTTGCACAGGATGTTAAGCGCGTCGGAGACGATCTGGTGCGACTTCTGGCCCTTGATGTTGGCGATGAAGCCGACGCCGCAGGAATCCTTTTCCAGGCTCGGATCAAACAGGCCTTCGGCTTCCGGGCGCCAAGTATGCAACTCACGCGCGGGCTCGGCGGCTTTCGAGTCCGCGGTCGCCGACAGCGTTCCTGCCACGATGTTTTCGCGCTCGAATTCCGACCCGCTCATGTGTCCTCTCCCTTTCGTAAGGGCCCCACCATATTTGGCGCACCTTGGACGTTGCGGCACCCACCGGGCCACCGCTCGTCCGCCGCGAGCCGCATTTTCCTAAATTCAGACGACGGGCGTTTCAACGTCCCCTGAGGGACGGCCCTGCCTGCAGCATTCTCGGAGCTCGGGGCGCCGAGGTCTCGTTGCAATCCCTATGCCGGGATGGCCGCGAAATTGAGACAGCTTTACTGTCCTAACTACGACCTTGCCAAATTTTTGTCTATCACACAAGCGCGAGGAAGTCCCCGCCCGCATGCTCGGATCGAACGGCTCGGTGGCCGCGCCGCGCCCCTGATTCGAAGCAAACACGCCGTGATCTGGCCCAAGGAGCGACCAAGGACCGCCGAATTTGAAACTGAAATTTTGCCCCGGGGCAAGCCGGCAAGAGAGCGGGAACGCTCCCAAGGGCGGGCAGACAGGAGTTACGGCGATGAAGTTGTTCACAGGTTCGGTTGCTGCCGCGGCCCTCGCGCTCAGCGCAGCCGCGGCCGAGGCCCAGCTGGCGACGCCCGCCCGGATCGGCAGCCCGCATTTGGTCAGGGTATCCGACATGGACGGGCCCTATGCCGCCATGCCCGAGGTTCCGCCGCCGCCGCGCTACGGCCGTGTGCCGAGCCTGTTGCCTCCGGTCGAGGTCTATACCGTGCTGCGCGAGAACGGCTATCTGCCGCTTGGTGCGCCCCGGCAGCGCGGGTTCGTCTACACGATCTCGGTGATCGACCAGGGCGGCGATGACGGCCGGCTGGTGATCGATGCCCGCGACGGCCACATCATCCGTTTCACGCCGGCCTCTCGGCTCGGCGACAATTACGAAGAGGAAATGAGCGCGACCGACGGTCCCGTCGGGCCGATGCCGCGGCCGATCCAGGCCCGGGTGCCGCGCCCGCCACTCCCGATCCCGCATGTCGCCAGCCGCGTGCCGGTGCCCAAACGCAGCCCGCTCTCGGCCAAGGCCCAGGCTCCGGCCCCGGCTGCCCAGGCTCCGGCCCCGGCTGCCCAGGTTCCGGCGGCGGCAGCTCAGGCTGCCGCCCCGGCGGCTCAGGCCGCCGTCCCGCAGGCGGCCACGCCGCAGCCTGCCCAGGCAGCCGCACCCGCGCCGGCTGAGCAGGCCGCAGCCCCAAAGCCGGCCGAGGCCCAGGCTGCGCCGCAAGCCGTCCAGCAAGCCGAGGCTCCGACCGTCGGTCAGGGGGCTCCGCCGCCGGCGACTGCGCCCGCGATCCTGCCGACCCAGGCAATGCCCAAGGTGCAGGGATTGGAGTAGCGGTTACCGGCAACAAAAAACGCCCCGGTTTCCCGGGGCGTTTTCGCGATCAGCCAATATCTGCTGACGCGGGGTTTGTTGCTTAGGCGGCGACCTTGCCGGCCGAGCCGTCAACGACCTGCGGGGCCTTCTCGCCGCCGCCGATCGGAATGCTGCGGGGCTTCTTGGCCTCGGGAATCTCGCGGACGAGATCGACGTGGAGCAGACCGTTCTCGAGCGAGGCGTTCTTCACCTGCACGAAGTCGGCAAGCTGGAAGACGCGCTCGAAGGCACGGGAGGCGATGCCGCGATAGAGCACTTCGGAGCCGTTGCCGGAGTTCTCGTTGGCGCTCTTCTCGCCCTTGATCGTCAGCGTGTTCTCCTTCGCGACGATCGAAAGCTCGGCCTGCGAGAAGCCGGAGACCGCAACGCTGATCCGGTAAGCATTCTCGCCGGTGCGCTCGATGTTGTAGGGGGGATAGCCGGGGCTGCCGTCCGAGGTCACCTGATCGAGCAGGTTGAAGAGGCGGTCGAAGCCGACGGTGGAACGATAAAACGGAGTGAGGTCGTAGCTACGCATAGGAATAGTCCTCCATTGAGCGACTGTTTCAGTTACCCGCCCGCCATCGGGCCGGGCTTAGATGTGTGCAGCCTGATGTTTCGGTTCCGAAACACTGGTAGCGGCCTGCACGGAGGTGATATGGGAGGGGTCACGTCGCGTTCAAGAGGCGGAAACCGCGTCGCATTTTTCGGCGCCGGCGTCCTTGATCTCCATCCTGTCTCACCACTCCGGTCCCCTTCATGACGCTCGTCTCGATTCCCGCCAACCCGGTTCCGGACGACGTTGTCAGTGGCACCATCAAGACATCAGACGGGGCCGAGCTGCGCTTTGCGCGCTGGGCGCCGCCGCCCGGCCGCAAGGGCACGGTCTGCGTGTTCGGCGGACGCGGCGAGATGATCGAAAAATATTTCGAGACCGTGCGCGATCTGCGCGACCGCGGCTTTGCGGTGGCGATGATCGACTGGCGCGGGCAGGGCCACTCGTCGCGGCGGCTGCGCGATCCCCGCAAGGGCTATGTACGCGACTTCGCCGACTACGAGGTCGACGTCGAGACCTTCGTGCAGCAGGTGGTGCTGCCGGATTGCCCGCCGCCCTATTTCGCGCTGGCGCATTCGATGGGCGGTGCGGTGATGCTGCGCCTCGCGCATGCCGGCAAGCGCTGGTTCGATCGCATGGTGCTGTCGGCGCCGATGATCGACCTGCCGCGCCGCCGCGTGTCGTTCTTCCCGAGCGCGCTGCTTCGGATCATGCGGCTGGCCGGGCAGGGCGGCCGCTATGTTCCCGGCGGCGGCGACGAACTGGTCGGCCTCGCGCCCTTCATCGGCAATCCCGTGACCAGCGATCCGGTGCGCCACGCCCGCAACGCGGCGATCCTGGAAGAAGATCCGACGCTCGGCATCGCGGCGCCGACGATCGCCTGGGCCGACACCGCGTTCACCGCGATGCGCACCTTCCGCGGCATGTCGTATCCGTCCGAAATCCGCCAGCCGATCCTGATGCTGGCGGCGAGCAATGACGAGGTGGTGTCGACGGCCGCGATCGAGGAGTTCGCCTATCACTTGCGTGCTGGCTCGCATCTCGTGATCGCCGGCTCCAAGCACGAGATCCTGCAGGAGCAGGACCGCTACCGTGGCCAGTTCTGGGCGGCGTTCGACGCGTTCGTGCCGGGTACGCCGCTGTTCAAGTAATAGGCGACTCAGCCGTTCAACAGCGCGACGATGCGGTCCGGAAAGCGCTTGTCCACGAACAGGGTCCTGACCTCAGCGACGCTGAGATAGCGGTCCTTGCCGTCGCCCTTGCCCATGATGTCGAGCAGCACCGGCCACTCGCCGAGCATCAAGAGCGGATAGTAGCAGTGCAGGATGCCGTAGGACGGCGGATGCTCGTCCTTGGCGCGCTGGAAGTTCGCCGCCATGAAGGTCTTGATCTCGGCGGCCGACAGACCGCGTTCCACGCTGCCGTCGGGGGCCTTGTAGTCCTTGCCGAAGGTTGCGAGCCGTGCGATCTCGTCCTCATGGACCACCGCGTGCTGGTCGAGGATGCGCGAACCGGCGCCGTGCTTGTCGAGCGGGCCGTTGCGCAACGCGTCGAGAATGGCGCCCTGGAACAGGCTGCGCAGCTGGCTGAAAGGACCGAGGCCGTTGGCGATCTGCGCCACCATGAAGATCTTCGCCCGTGCGGTGAACCCCTCGAACCCGGTCTTGCCGGTTGCGCGCCCGATGGTCCCGGTAAGCTCGGGCAGCGGCACGATATGGCCGCCGACATAGTTGCCGGCGACGAGCGCCCGCAGGAACGGGCAGGGATTGTCAGGAGAAATCTGCGGGGCGGGCGCCTTGCTTGCAGCCGTATCGGACATCAAACCACATCCTGAAAAGCGTCAGCTTAAAAAGCATCCATTACCGGTGGATGAATTCGCTCAGGAGTCGATGGCGAATTTCGATGTGGACGCAACCAGAGCGAGTTTGCCGAACGGCAGGCCGGCTTTCAAGAGGCCGTCGCGATAATGCGCGATGTCGGCCGGGTTCTTCCAGTGGAAATTGCGCAAGTGACGTTCGACCGTCAGCTCCGGATGGTTGGCGAGCAGTGCCTCGGCTGCCTGCGCGGCCTCGTCGGCGCGGCCGAGCTGGGCGAGCGCTGCGGTGCGCACTGCAAGGCACTGCAGATGGTTCGGGTTCAGATACAGCCCCTCGCGCGACCACGACAGCGACGCGTCATATTGCCCGAGCAGATAATGGCTGAACGCGTTCAGCGCCGCCCATTGGTAGCGCGGGTCGCTGTTGCCGCGCTGGACCGCCGTCGAGAACAGATCGACCGCCTTGCGATGGTCGCCGATCACCATGTGGCAGATTCCCAGCACGCCGCGCGCGCCCATGTCGTAGGGGTTGAGCTCGATCGCCCGCTTGATGGCGTCCATCGCGGCTTCGTAATGGCCCTGCATCGCGTGCAGGTAGGCCAGCAGCGAAAACGCGAACGAGGAGCGCGGGTCGAGCCGCACGCTGCTCTCGGCCAGGCTGACCGACGAGGCCCACAATTCGCGCGTGCTCGGAATCCAGCCGAACTGGATGCTCTGGATCTGGATCAGCGCGAGATAGGCGCGCGCGATCGACAGCGCGGGGTCGAGCTCGATCGCCTCCTTGAACAGCGCGATCGCGGTTTCGCAATCGTCCTTGGTCTGCTGATAGTAGTGCGACAGCCCCTTCAGGAAGCGATCCCACGCCGTCAGTTCGGCGTTCGGCGAGCGCGCCGGTGCCGAGGCCTCGGCGCGATAGATCTCCTGCGCGACGGCGGCGGAGAGATTCGCGGTGATCTCGTCCTGCATCGCGAACAGGTCGCCCATGTCGCGGTCGTAGCGGCCGGTCCACAGCTGCTCGCCCTTCTCGGGCGCGATCAGTTCGGCGGAGACGCGGATCTTGTTGCCGGCGCGCCGTACCGAACCCTGGATCAGATAGGTTGCGTCGATCTCGCGCGCGATCAGCCGGGTCGAGACGTTCTTGCCCTTGTAGGCGAAGGTCGAGTTGCGGCTCAGCACGCGATAGAAGGATTGCAGCGACAGCGCGTGGATCAGGTCCTCGGTCAGGCCGTCCGAGAAATATTCGTCGGCGCCGCCGCTGAGATTGTCGAACGGCAGCACGCCGACGATTGCAGTCCGGTATTGCCCCGGCAGATGCGGGCCGTCGTCCGGAACCTGCTCCTGGGCATCGGACCCGGCCGGCGCCCAGGTCCAGACATTGACCGGCTCGGCGATGTTCTTGAAGCGGTGCGGGCCGGCGTCGACGAGGGTGACGGCAAGCCGCCGTCCCGCTTCGGTGCGGGCCTTGTCCGACACCGCGATGCCGCCGGGCGTTGCGACTGTCTCGAGACGGACCGCGATGTTGACGTCGTCGCCGAACACCTCGTCCTCGTCGGCCATGACGTCGCCCATGTGGACGCCCATCCGGAAGTGCATGGCACGGTCGGCCGGCAGATGTTCGTTGCGCTCGGCCATCAGGGTCTGCATCGCGACGGCGGCCTCGATCGCGCCGATGATGCTCGGAAATTCCAGCAGGAAGCCGTCGCCGGTGTTTTTGACGATACGGCCGCCATGGTTGAGGATGATCGGGTAAATCGCGCTGCGGTGCGCCTTGAACGAGGCATGCGTCCCCGCCTCGTCGGCACCCATCATGCGGGAATAGCCGGCGATATCAGCGCAAAGAATGGCAGCGAGCCGTCTTTCCATGTCTCCTGTGCCCTGGAATGGCCACTTTAGCCGAGGTGACCGAATCCGATACTTACAAGACAGGCCGGGTCCGGCGGAAGCCCGGTTTGCAGGCACCTATAATGCATAGTAGCAGCAATTGGCACGCGACCAACGGATGGTACAGTCAGTTCTCTACTGAATTCGTGTGTCGCCGGGATGGCGCCGGCTGGCGGATCAGCCTTTCCGGACGGCTACTTGCATAGGTTAACGTCGCTGACATGCTGGGAATTCACGAGCTTTGGCTGTTCGTCCTGTCCGGGCTGCTGCTCAACGTCACACCGGGGCCGGATACCGCCTATATCATCGGGCGCACGATTCAGCTCGGATGGCGCGGCGGCGCCGCTGCGGCGATCGGTATCAGCTGCGGCTGCCTGGTCCATGTGCTGGGTGCGGCGATCGGCCTGTCGGCGCTGCTGATGGCCTCGTCGACCGCGTTCCTGGCCGTCAAGCTGGTCGGCGCGGCCTATCTGGTGCTGACCGGTCTGCAGATGCTGCTGGCGCGCGCCAAGCCAATCGCTGACATCACAGGGCAGGGCGGCGAGACCTCGATCTCGCGCGTGTTCTGGCAGGGGGCGCTGACCAATACCCTCAACCCCAAGGTGGCGCTGTTCTTCCTGGCTTTCCTGCCGCAATTCGTGGCGGCCGATTCGCCGCACAAGACGCTCGCCTTCCTGGTGCTCGGGCTGATCTTCATCACCGGCGGCACGCTGTGGTGCCTTGGTCTTGCGGCCTTCGCGGCGCGGGCTGCCGGCCGCATCAGGCAATCGGCCGGCGTGATCGCCTGGATCAACCGCTCGCTCGGCGCGCTCTTCATCTATCTCGGCGTCCGCGTTGCGACGCTGGAAGCGCGCTAGCTCGCGCCTTGGCGCTCTGGCTGTGCCGCTCTAGCCGTGGATCTTGAGCAGCGCGCTGCCGGCGAGATAGATGCCGAGCAGGATCATCGAGATCAGGAACCAGCGGCGGAACGCCTCGGGATGCATCCGCGTGCGAACCGCCTGGCCGATGAACATGCCGGTGAACGACGCCGCCATCGCGACCGCGCCCGGCAGCGCGGTGGCTGCCGTCAGCAGGCCCGAGGCCGTGAGGTTGAAGGCAAGCGCCACGGTCGCGGTGGTGAAGAACACGCCGAGCGCCTGCACCAGTTCGTCCTTCTCCATGCCGATCGCCTGCATGAACGGCATCGAGGGGATGACCTGAACGCCGGTCGCCGCCGAGATCAGCCCGGTGATGACGCCGACGATGCCGCCGATCCATTTCTCGTCGCGCCGCGCGACCTTGAAGCTGAACCGGCTCAGGCCGACGATTGCGTAGATCACCAGCAGCACGCCCAGCACCACGGTGCCGTACGCCGCGTAAGGCCCGGTCAGCAGGCCGGCATTGATCCAGATCCCGGCCACGGTGCCGAGCATCAGCGGCCACAGCCGCTTGATGATGTCGCGCAGATAGGGACCGACGAAGGTCTGCCAGATATTGGTGACGATCGCCGGCACGATCACGATCGCAATCGCCTGGCCCGGCGCCATCGTGGTTGCGAGCAGCCCCATCGCGACCGTCGGCAGGCCGAGGCCGAGCGTACCCTTGACGAAGCCGGCGAGCAGGAAGGCGAAAGCGATGAAGATCAGGAGATGGTCGACCATGGCGGCACATTGACCGATCGATGCGAACGGCACAATCTGGAGGTTACGGAGTTAGCCTTCGGGCGACCCGAAGGTATGGGGGCGGGAAACGTCATGCGGTTCGACCTGACCGACTTGCAATTGTTCATCGCGGTTTCCGATGCGCGCAGCATCACGCAGGGCGCGGCGCGCGCGAACCTTGCGCTGGCTTCGGCCAGCGAGCGGATCAAGGGCCTCGAGGAAGCGCTCGGCGTCGCGCTGCTCAAGCGCGGTCGGCGCGGCGTCGAACTGACGGCGGCGGGCGAGAGCCTGCTCGGCCATGCCCGCATCGTGATCCACAATGTCGAGGCGCTGCAAAGCGATCTCGCCGCCTATGCCAGCGGCGTTCGCGCCAACGTGCTGCTGCTGGCCAACACCTCGGGCCTGTCGGAGCATCTGCCGCGCGCGCTCGCGGCATTCCTGCACGAGCATCCCGATATCAGCGTCGACGTCGAGGAGCGCGAGAGCACCGATATCGCAACCGCGATCGCCAGCGGCGCCGCCGATCTCGGCTTCGCCGCGGAGCACGCGCTGCCCGACAGCGTCGAGCGCTTCCTGTTCAGCGAGGACCGCCTGATGCTGGTGGCGTCGCGACGCAGCGATCTCGGCGGCCGTCGCCAGATCGACTTCCAGGAAGTGGTCGGCCGCGATTTCGTCGGGCTCACGGCAACGTCCGCGCTGCAGGTTCATATCTCGCGGCACGCCGCAAAGCTCGGTGCGCGGCTGCGCTTCCGCGCCCGCCTGCGCGGCTTCGATGCGATCTGCCAGATGGTCGCCGCCGATGTCGGCGTCGCCGTGATCCCGGAGACCGCGGCGCGGCGTTGCGCGGCGTCGATGCCGATCACGACGATAAGGATCCGCGACGCCTGGGCCAACCGCCGCCTGACGATCTGCGCGCGCAGCTTCAAGGCGCTGCCGCGGGCGGCCAAGCAGCTCGTGGACTATCTGCGCGCCGAAGCGCAGCGCTGACGGCTGGCTCATTTCGTCGTCACCACGCCGGCGTCCTGGATCACCTTCGCCCATTTCCTGATGTCGGCAGCGATGAAGTCGCGGAAATGCTCCGGCGTGTCGCCGGCCAGCGTCAGGCCTTGCTCGGCGAGCTTTTGCTTGACGATCGGATCGGCCATCGCCGCTGTGGCGAATTGGTTCAGCCTTGCGACGATCGCCGGCGGCGTTCCAGCCGGCGCGACCATGCCGTACCAGTTCTCGATGATCAGGTCGGGCATGCCGGCCTCGGCGGTGGTCGGCACGTCGGGCGCGGTCGGCGCGCGTTCGCGCCCACCGAGCGCGATCGGCCGCAGCGCGCCCGCCTTGATCTGCGGCAGGATCACCGGCAGGTCGAGGAAGGTCATCTGCACCTGCTGACCCAGCAGGTCGTTCACCGCCGGCGCGGCACCGCGATAGGGCACGTGCACGATGTCGATCTTCGCCGTCAGCTTGAACAATTCGCAGGCGAGATGCGGCAGGCTGCCGGGGCCGGAGGAGGCGAAGTTGAGCTTGCCCGGCTGCGCCTTGGCGAGCGCGACCAGTTCGTTCATGTTCTTCGCCGGCACGTTGGCGGCGACCACCAGCATCTCCGGCACGGTCGCGACCAGCCTCACCGGTGCGAGGTCCTTCAGCGTGTCGTAGGCGACCTTCTCCATGCTCGGGCTGATCGCCAGCGCGCCCGCGCTCGCGATCGCGACCGTGAGCCGTCGGGCGCCGCCTTCGCGACTGCGTCGGTGCCGAGCACGCCGCCCTGGCCGGCGCGGTTGTCGACGATGACGGGTTGCCTTGCGAGCTCCGAGATCTTCTGCCCGATCACCCGTGCGATGATGTCGTTCGGCCCGCCGGGCGGGAACGGCACGATCAGCCGGAGCGGCTTGGTCGGGAAATCCTGGGCCGAAGCCGTGACGGGCGCGAGAAGCAGGAGAAGGGCTGCCAGCAGCCTGCCGCACATCGTCATGTCGCCCATCCCTGACTTTTCTGGTTGCGGTCAGGATGGGCGCAGATCAGGCGCCCGGCAACTCAAGAATCAGGCCAGGAACTCAGGCGTTCAGCAGCTTCATCGCCGCTTCGTGCACGCGCGGGTCGCCGGCCGCGATGATCCGGCCACCGCTTTGCGCCGGCTTGCCGTCCCAGGTGGTGACGACGCCGCCGGCGCCGGTGACGATCGGGATCAGGCCGGCAATGTCGTAGGGCTTCAGCTCGGTCTCGACCACGAGGTCGAGATGGCCGGCGGCGAGCATGCAATAGGAGTAGCAGTCGCCGCCATAGCGCGACAGGCGCGCCGCGTTCTCGATGCGGCCGAAGCGGGCGCGGTCATCGGGATTCATCAGCAGCGGGCTCGTGGTGAAGACGGTCGCTTCCTTCAGCGAGGCGCAGCGCCGCACCGAGAGCCGCCGTTCGCCCGACGGGCCGGAGTAATGCGCCGAGCCGTTGTCGCCCGAGAAGCGCTCGCCGATATAGGGCTGGTGCATCATGCCGAATACCGGCGTACCTTTGTGCAGCAGCGCGATCAGCGTGCCCCAGATCGGAAAGCCGGCGATGAAGGATTTCGTGCCGTCGATCGGATCGAGCACCCAGACATAGTCGGCGTCCTCGCGCTCATTGCCGAACTCCTCGCCGACGATGCCGTGCTGGGGGAAGTTCGACTTGATCAGCCGCCGCATCACGGCTTCCGCCGCCCGGTCGGCTTCGGTGACCGGATCGAAATCGTTCGAGCTCTTGTTGTCGACCGAGAGCGAGGTGCGGAAGAAGGGCAGGATGGTTTCGCCGGATGCGGTCGCGAGGCGGCCGATGAAGGCGGTAAAGTCGATGACCGTCACGGCATGTCCCTGAACTGCGCAAACGACGCGGTAGAAATCGGATGCGTTCTTGCCTAGCTCAATCCGGCGCGGCGCGCACGATTAACGGAGTGTCCAGCCCGACGACGCGGTTCCGGACTTTCGATTTGGCTTCGGATTCGAAAGCGCACCGGGTCTCGGCCTCGATCACGAAGTTGCGAATTCTGGTATACAAGCTATGCGCGGAGCGCCGACCGCTCTGGGCTTCCCTTGTAAGATATTGATCCTACATACGGAAAGCCGCTCCTGCCGGCCTGTTGCAGTTTCGCCAGACTTTCCAACATTACCCAAGAAATGTTTCGAAAGTTCTTGCGTTTTGTGCAGCGCGGTCGCATATTGTTGCGGTGCGGTAGCGCCTCGCGCTATCGCTGCCCTCCTTGGGCGTTTCCTCCCTAGACTTGGGCCGCTTGTTCATTCAAGCGGCCCTTTTTTCTTGGGCCGTCGTTTCCGCAAGTGAACTGAGAATCCAGTTCGGCGCTTATCGCGCCGCCAACTTGAATTCCTGGTTCATGACTTCGTCAGGATCGCAGTGCCCGACGAAGGATTGATTACTCCGCAGCCGCCTGGAACGGGCCGAGATCGCCGAACGGGATTTTCGCGAGCGCATCCGCCAGGGTGGCGAAGTCGGCGGCCATCTGCGCGAAGCGCGGCCCGCGCTCGCGGCGCCGCTCATCCATATAGACCGCGCGGTTGAGCTCGATCTGCACGGTGTGCAGGCCGCTCGCCGGGTTGCCGTAATGCTCGGTGATGAAGCCGCCGGCATAGGGCTTGTTGCGGCCGATCGAATAGCCGAGCGAGCTCATGATCTCCTCGACGAGGTCGGGCAATAACGGCGCGCAGCTCGTGCCGTAGCGGTCGCCGATCACGACGTCGGGCCGGCGCGGCTCGTCGCGCGACACGCCGACCGACGGCATCGAGTGGCAGTCGACCACGATCACCGCGCCGAACGCCTGGTGCGCCTTGTTGATCAGCCGGCGCAGCGCGCGGTGATAGGGCTTGTAGAGCACCTCGATCCGGCGCAGCGCCTCGTCGACGTCGAGCCGCTCGCGATAGATCTCCTGGCCGTCGCCGACCACGCGCGGGATGGTGCCGAGCCCGCCGGCCACCCGCATCGAGCGCGTATTGGCGAAGCTCGGCAGCCGCCCGGTGAACATCCGCGGGTCGAGCTCGTAGGGCTCGCGGTTCACGTCGACATAGGAGCGCGGGAAGTTGACCCGCACGATCGGAAAGCCGCGATCGCTGAGGCCCGCGATCAGCTCGTCCATGAAGGAATCTTCGGAGCGGCGCAGCGACACCACATCGATTCGCGACGCCTCGAGGAATTCGGCCGGATAAACCGAGCCCGAATGCGGGGAATTGAAGATGATGGGCGCGCGCCAGGCCTGCGGCTCAACGATCTCGAACGGGGGCGACAACTCGCCAGCAAATTCGGTCATTCCCTTGGCGCCGTCCCTTGCGTCCGCCTCGCCCCGCAACAACTGAGTGTGCCGGAAAAGCGGAGATTTATGGGCAGACATTGTCGGTAATCGCGATCATTCTGCCAAGTGAAAAGAGTGTGGTTTCGGCTGGAACGCGTCTTAAAAGCAGCAAATGCGGCCCCCGGTTGATTCGATGTCCGGTTCAGTCCACAAATGGGTGGCGCGCATTTGCCGCTGGCTTGACGCAAATTTCACCCGAAATTTACCGTCTGTCGGGCTAACTGTTCGGACTGCTCCTCAAGCCGGATTCGACGATTCCTGCCATGCCGAAAATACTTCTCGCCGAAGACGACACCGATATGCGCCGCTTCCTGGTCAAGGCGCTCGAAAACGCGGGTTTCAAGGTCTCGCCGCACGACAACGGCATGTCGGCCTACCAGCGGCTGCGCGAGGAGCCGTTCGAAATGCTGCTCACCGACATCGTGATGCCCGAGATGGACGGCATCGAGCTGGCGCGCCGTGCCTCGGAACTCGATCCCGATATCAAGATCATGTTCATCACCGGTTTTGCCGCGGTGGCCCTCAATTCCGATTCGGAGGCGCCGAAAAACGCCAAGGTGCTGGCCAAGCCCGTGCACCTCAGGGAATTGGTCAGCGAAGTGAACAAGTTGCTGGCGGCCTGATTCGCCAAAAAACCTTCACTTTGTATCCTTGCCTGCCCCGCCGCCGTCCGTTATAGGGACCCGATCCAAATACGCTTTGGGTGCGTAGCTCAGCGGGAGAGCACTACCTTGACATGGTAGGGGTCACAGGTTCGATCCCTGTCGCACCCACCATCCTTCGCTCGCGCAGCGAGAGAAGGATGCCGCGCCGAAGCCCGACGGGCGGAGGCGGGCTTGTGGCCGCGAGCTTCGGCTCGGCAAGCCACGCGTCACAACGACGAAATCGTGGTTTCTGCTTCAACCTGTCAAACAGCGCGATGTCATCCGCGCAGGCGGGTATTCCAGAGACAGCAGTGTTTGAACCGAGGGGTCGCGGCTCCCTCCAGGCGTCGTCCCTGCGAAAGCAGGGACCCATACTCCGCGGCGGATGCTGTTGAAGGGATTCGTCGTTCAGTCATCGCGCAACAATCACCTTCGGTGGTTATGGGTCCCTGCTTTCGCAGGACGACACTGAGTGTGTGGCTCGACCGGCGAGTCATACGCCCGCATTCGCGTGACATCGTTTTGTCCGAGCTTGGCCGCCGCTATGGAGGGCGGTCGGACGGAAGCCGGTAGCGCCACGTTTCGCCGGCGAGAACCTCGCGCTGTCGACGCACAACGGAGGGCCATTCGGAGCGAACCAAGCTCAGGACCGCAGCATCGGCGGACGGACCTTCATCAGCTGCGAAATATGCGCGAAGCCTTCCTTCGCAGCGGAAGCCGAGGGCGGCGTAGAGATCGAGCATGTGCCTCAGGCGCCAGTCCAGATGCAGCTCGGCTCGCTCGACGTCGAGCACCTCGAACGCATACCGCGTCATGAGATGTGCAACGTGACTGACGAGCATGGCCTCGTCCAGCCGTCCGATGCTCCAGATGGGGGCGAACGTAGCCCGCTTTTCGTGCCGGTCGATCGCGCCGAACCCGGAAACGCCGAGCAGGTCTCCCGATCCCGCGGCCTCGATTGCGAACGCAGCCGCGGTGTCGACCTGCTCCCGTGCCGCCGCCAGGCGCGCGGTGTTCGGCCGGTCAGATGTGCCGCGATCGAGCCGCCGCAGCATGGCTGCCTCGCGAAGCTGCTGTGCGCGCGAAGACTCCGGGCCGGTGATCCTGGTCAACAGGATGCGGTCGGTGGCGAAGCTTGCATGGTTGCTCGACAGGTACATGCCCTATTGACGCACCCGATGAGCATGCCGTCAAATGACCGGAACGCCAGTTCATATGCAAATTGGTTATGAATCCAAGACATATCGACCTGTTTCGAGAGGTCGTGCGCCACAACGGAATCACGAAGGCCGCCTTGAGCCTTCGGGTGGGGCAGCCTTTCATCAGCCGCGCGATCGCACGTCTCGAGCGCGAGATCGGTTTTGCTTTGTTCGAACGCGGGCGAGGCGGCGTCACGCTGACGCCGGAAGGCGAGATATTCCTGCGCGAGGTCGAGAGAAACCAGGCCGGCCTCGAGTATCTGGCGCGCGCCGCGCGTGGCATTCGCGAGCGCGGCAGCGGGACACTCAGGATCGCATGTCTTCCGGCGTTCACCTATTCGTTGATGCCGCAGATCGTCAGCAGCTTCCTGCGGAAGAATCCCGACATCGTCGTATCCGTGGCTGTCCACAGCCCCGAGCGCGTCTGGAGTCTGGTGGCCTCGGGACAATGCGACGTCGGACTGGCGCGGCCGCAGGCGGGGTTTGCCGCGGTCGACGACGAGCTCCTCATGATAACGGAGGCGGTCTGCGTCCTGCCCCGCCAGCACCGGTTGCGCTCGAAGCGATCGATCGCAGCGCAAGATCTGCGGGGAGAGCCCATGATCGCAGCTTCCCCGAGCGCACCGCATCGATCCCGCTTTGAACGCATCCTCGATGAGGCCAAGGTCGAGATCAAGACGGTCGCGGAGATCCAGTACAGCATGCAGCGTTGCGCCCTGGTTGCACAGGGACTGGGTTTCTCGATCGTCGACCCGATCGTGGCTCGGGATTTTGCAAGCTCCAAAATCGTACTCAAGCCGTTCGTGCCACGGCTGGAGATCGCCACCATGTTGCTGCTTCCGTCGCAGCGGCCGCGAAGCCGTCTCGCACTTCAATTCTGCGATCTGCTGCGCGCCGAAACCGCTGATTACAGGAAGTCCGCGCGCATGCAGGCTTGAGCACCAGCGGCAAGGCCTTCTCTCGCGTTGCGCTCGGCATGACCTCGCGGGACGGCGCGAGCCGCCCGCGACGCAATCGCTTTGCTTAGCGCGCTGTGCTCGCAGAAAAATTCGACGGGCACTTTTGACTTTCGTCATCTCGACGCTCACATGTGAATGCCGCAGCGTGCGCGCGCATGTACGCCTCGCGCGTGTTCGATTCGTACGGATTGCATTCACGTCGTACGCGGTGGATTGCCGCATGATTGGGCAGGAGCGTTCGCAATGCGATCATGCGCGGGATTCTCGATATGTCATCTACCGTGCTTAGGTGGCGCCTTTGCAGCGACATGCGTTTCGTCCAGGCGCGGAGATCGAGAAAATTTTCTGAAGACTCTGCGATGATGCGTTGCCCGATCGCATCGCATGAACGCAATCTTGGATTTCTGCACGCCGCGCGTTGCCGCCCCTCTGGTTCTCGCGCAGATTGTTCTCTAGATCAGTCAAGCCTGCTCGTGACGGAGCATCCGAGCCGGACACGGCAATGACGCGACAATGATGAACGCCATGTGCGAGCACGACTGCCAGAGGAACCTGCGTCAACCCTATCGGGAGCGGCCGGCGTAAGCCGTCGATGTCCGAATCCCGAAATGCCTCTTCCTTGTCTCCCCGAAATTCGCCGGTCTGTGAGCGGCCGGCGACGCAACCTTGGGAATGCGCTTCCGTTGAGCCAACGTTCGTCGTTCGCGCCAACGGGGCACGAAAGTACATGCAAGAAGACGACAAGACGCCGGCACACGCAGCGCAGTTCCTGGAACACGTTCCCTTGCCGCGCGAGCCGCGGAACATCAGGGATATAACCCCCGCGCCGCCGCGGCTGTTCTCGACACGACACTATCCGCCCTCGGAGCAGTTCGAGGTCTGGAAGACGCGGATGGCTTCGCTGGTCGACGTTGCGCCACCGGAAGGTCATAGCCCTGCGCACGGGTTCCTGGTGGAGTACCTGACCTGCAACATGGCCGATGTCGTCTTCACGTCGGGGCGATTCGCCGCGCAATCATTCGCCCGTGTCATCAAACCGTCGCATGGCACGCCCGTCGATATCTGGTGGCTGTACCGGGTGCGCTCCGGCGAAGCCCGCTTCGAGACCGCAGACCGGCGGATTCACGCCGGGCCGGGCGCCATGTTCCTGATCTCGCTCGATGAGGATTTCCGCGGCAGCATCACGGACTATGACGGCCTGGTGCTGGGTTTGCCGCGCCAGTCGTTCGCCGATGTGGCCGATCGACTCGACGGTGTCTGCAATATTCTACTCGAAGGCAATCTGATCGAATTGTTGGCCGATTATTTCGACCGACTCGAAACGCGCATCACCTTCATGTCCTCGGAGGAGTTGAGGCAGGCGGGGCGGGCGACCGCGCAGATGATCGCCGCGTGCATCCAACTCTCCTCGGATCGGCTGGAGCAGGCGCGCGGCGCGATCGAGTCGGTGTTGTTCGAGCGTGCGCGTCTTTATATAGAGTCGCATCTCGCCGACTTCGACCTGACGCCGGACCGCATTGCGCAGCAAATGCGGATCTCGCGTTCTGCCCTCTACCGTGCATTCGAGAGCGTTGGCGGAGTTGCCGGCTACATCCTGCGCAAGCGGCTGCGCGCGGCACATGCAGAACTTGTCTCGTCCGCCGAGAGGCAGGTGCAGGAGATCGCCTATCGCCACGGCTTCAAGCTGGCGTCCGATTTCACCCGCGCCTTCCGCCGCGAATTCGGCGTCAGCCCGCGCGAGATGCGCGAACGCATGCGCTGCCGATCAACTACCGGTTGAGGTGTATGAAAACAACTCATGGTGCATCGAGCGAATCCTTCAACTTGTGAGACGATCTGCGTGTTATTTGGACGGCCTGCTGAGTGACGCTGGCAAAATTGTGTCTATCATTTTGCAACATGACGACTCGGGGCACATTGATGGGGCAGTCGAGCGAGCGCTGGGTGGCAAGATGCGCTCGTTGAATTCGACACATCGTTGGCCAGGACGGGACGATGATCGTGTGCACGATCATCGTTATTTTTTCGCGCGTGCGGCCGGCGGGCCCGCGCGTCGGCCCGGTCCATGGCGCGTCGCCTCCGGCGTCTGGACCAGATGTCGCGAAAGGGGCGCACCATGGCTGTCGCACACAACTCAACAAAATCGCTGAAGCGTCGAGGGCGCGCCGGCTTCGTCTGGAGCTGGGTCGCATCGGGCGATGCGGGCAGCACTTCGCTGCGGCGACGGCTGCTGGCCGTGCTGCGTCAGGCGCACCGTGTCCTTGGCGTGAAGCGGGATCGCTTAAGCCTCGGGTCACTGGGAATCGGCGGGTCGGCCGTCGCGACGGCACTCGCGTTAGCCGTCGCGGTGCTGACCGCCTCGGCCGCGAGCGCGGGAAGCGTGCAGCTCGGTGGTGGAAGTGCGACCGGCACCGATTCCGTAGCGATCGATACCAATTCGTCAGCCAGCGGCCTGCGCGCCATCGCGATCGGAAGTGGAGCAAACGCGGCCGGCTTGGATGCCGTTGCCCAGGGCACCGGCACCAGCGCAGGCGCCCAGAACGCCATCGCGATCGGTTTTCAGTCGATCGCTTCACAGCTAAATTCGCTCTATCTCGGCTCGCGCACGGCTCTGGGGACCGGCGCGCTCGCTACGAGTGCCATCGGCATCGGCACCGACGTAACAGCATCTCAGGTCGACGCGATTGCGGTTGGGCGTTCATCCGTTGCGTCAGCGCAGTACTCCGTGGCGCTCGGCCTGAACGCGAAGGCGACGGGCACTGGCGGCGCGATGGCGCTGGGCCAGGGCACGGTCTCGAGTGGCGTCAACTCGGTGGCGCTCGGCGTTCAAGCCATCGCCACAGGCGCCGGCACCAGCGCCTTGGGCACCTTCGCCAATGCCACCGGAGGCAATGCCACTGCGGTCGGCGTCAGCTCCTTGGCGAGCGGCAACTATTCGTGGGCCGGAGGCTGGGCATCCGTTGCCTCGGCGGACAGTGCGACTGCGCTTGGCAAGCAGGCGACCGCGTCGGGGATCAACTCATTCGCCGGAGGTAGCTCCAGCAACGCAGCCGCAGATTTTGCCGTGGCTGTGGGTAATCAAGCGCAGGCGCTCAGCACCGGGGGCTCGGTCGCGATCGGGTCGGGCGCGGTCGTCAACACTGCGGCGACAGGCGGCATCGCAATCGGCAACAATGCGGCATCAGCCGGCATCAGTTCGCTCGCGACCGGCGTTGGGGCCAGTGCCGCCGGCACAAGTTCGCTGGCGATCGGCACTGCCTCAAATGCGAGTGCTGCCGCCAGCACTGCGGTTGGCAACACGGCCGTTGCCAGCGGCCAAAACGCCTCCTCATTCGGGTCTGGAGCGCACGCGACAGGAGACAATTCTCTTGCGGCCGGCGTCAGCGCCAGCGCCAGCGGAATCGCCAGTACCGCACTCGGCATCGGCGCCAATGCGTCGGCCACGAGCGCCATCGCCGTCGGCAACAATGCCGCGGCCAGTTCCGCCAATGCTGTCGCCGTGGGCACCAATGCGACGGCTTCCGGCGGGCAGGCCGTGTCCATCGGCGCGAACAACACCGCCTTTGGCAACGGCGCCGTGGCGATCGGCGATCCCAGCTATGCCAGCGGCACCGGCGCCTTCACCGGCGGCGCCAACAACATCGCCAACAGTGACGGCACCGCCACCGCCACCGCCGCCAACCAGGCCAACGGCGCCGTCGCGATCGGCAACAACAACAAGGCGATCGGCCAAGGCTCGGTCGCGCTCGGCAACGGCTCCACCGCGGGCGCCGCCGGTCTTGCGGGCAATATCGCATTGGGCAACGGCGCCACTGCGGCGGCAAGCTCCGGCGATGTCGCGCTCGGCTCCGGCAGCGTCACCGCTGCCGCTGTCAACACGCCGAACACGGTGATCAACGGCACCACCTACAGCTTCGCGGGGACGACGGCGACCTCGACCGTCAGCGTCGGTGCGCTCGGCGCCGAGCGCACCATCACCAATGTCGCGGCGGGCCGGATCAGCAACTCTTCGACGGATGCGATCAACGGCTCGCAGCTCTGGGCCACCAACCAGGCGGTCGACGGCCTCGCCACCACCGTCAACAACATCAACACCGGCGGCGGCATCAAGTACTTCCACGCCAATTCGACGCTGGCGGATTCCTCCGCGGTGGGCACCGATTCGGTTGCGATCGGACCGGCGTCGACCGCGACCGGCAGCGGCTCGGTGTCGATCGGCAACGGCGCCAACGCCGCCAACGCCAACGACATCGCGCTCGGCTCGGGCAGCCAGACCGGCGCGGCGGTTCAAACCGCCAGCATCGTCATTGGCGGCAACACCTACAGCTTCGCCGGAACGACACCGACCTCGACGGTCAGCGTCGGCTCGGTCGGCAATGAGCGCACCATCACCAATGTCGCGGCGGGGCGGGTCAGCAACGGCTCGACCGATGCGATCAACGGCTCGCAGCTGTTCGCCGCCACCTCGGCGATCGACAGCCTCTCGACCGTCGTCAGCAACGGCCTGACGCACTACTATGCCGTCAACGACGGTGGCACCCAGCAGGCCAACTACACCAATAACGGTGCGACCGGGACCAACTCGATGGCGGCGGGCGTTGCCGCCTCGGCAACTGCCGCGAATTCGGCCGCGCTGGGCTTCAACACCCAGGCGACGGTCGATGGCGGCGTTGCGCTCGGCTCGGGCTCGATCTCCAGTCGCGCGCTCGCGCCGGCGTCCGGCACGATCGGCGGCACCATCATCCCCTTCAACACCACCGACCTCGCGCTGCTCGGCGCGGTGTCGGTCGGCAACGCGACGAGCTACCGGCAGATCACCAATGTGGCCGACGGCACCCAAGACAGCGACGCCGTCACCGTGCGGCAGCTGACCGGCGCACTGACGTCGTTCGCGACCACGACGACGAAATACTTCCACGCCAACTCGACGCTCGCCGACTCGCTCGCGGTCGGCAACAACTCGGTCGCGGTGGGCCCCGCGACCGTGGTCAACGGTGACAACGGCATCGGCATGGGCTTTGGCGCAACCGTGGCGCAGACCGCGCCCGGCGGCATCGCGATCGGCCAGAATTCGGTGTCCAACTTCGCCGATTCGATCGCGTTCGGCACCAATGCCCAGGCGAGCGGCGTCCAGTCGGTGTCGATCGGCGCCGGATCCCAGACCACCAACCCGACCAGCGTTGCGCTCGGTCCGAACGCCAAGGCGACGGCGCAGGCCGGCGACGTCGCGCTCGGCGCCAATTCGACCACACAGGCGGTGGTCGCGACTTCGAGCACCTCGATCGGCGGCACCACCTACAACTTCGCCGGCACGACGCCGACCTCGACCGTCAGTGTCGGCAGCGCCGGTGCGGAGCGCACCATCACCAACGTGGCCGCGGGCCAGATCACCCAGACCTCGACCGACGCGATCAACGGCTCGCAGCTCTGGGCCACCAACACCTCGCTTGCCGCTCTCTACACCACGGTGAGCAACATCTCGACCGGCGGTGGCGGCGTGAAATATTTCCACGCCAATTCGACCGCGGCGGATTCCATCGCGACCGGCGCGGAGAGCGTCGCGATCGGGCCGCAGTCGGTCGCGAGCGGCAGCAATGCGATCTCGATGGGCAACGGCTCGGCCGCGTCGGCCGACAACTCGGTCGCGATCGGCGCTGGCGCCAAGGCGACGGCGGCCAACTCGCTGGCGCTCGGCGCCAACGCGACCACCACGGCCAATCTGAGCGACGCGGCCTATACGCCTGTGGTCGGCAAGACCGTCGCCGGCGTTGCGACCGGCGAAGTGTCGGTCGGCTCATCCGGCGCCGAACGTCGCGTCACCAACGTTGCCGCGGGCTCGGCGGCGACCGATGCGGTCAATGTCAGCCAGCTCCAGGCGGTTGCGTCGAGCTCGATCCGCTATGACTCCGACGGTTCCGGCAACACCACCAACAAGCTGACGCTGAACAGCGGCAACGGCGCGCCAGTGACCATCAGCAACGTGGCGCCCGGCGTCCTCGGCACCGATGCGGTCAACGTCAATCAGCTCAACAGCGCGTTCCAGCAACTCAACGGCCAAATCGGCGAGGTGCGGCAGGACGCCTGGCGGGCGGCCGCGATCGGCATGGCCGCCGCATCGCTGCGCTATGACGACCGGCCCGGCAAGGTGAGCGCCTCGGCGGGCGGCGGCGTCTGGCGCAGCCAGGGCGCGCTCGCCTTCGGCATCGGCTACACCAGCGAGAACGGCAAGCTGCGCACCAACGCGGCGGCAACCACCGCCGGCGGCGACTGGGGCGTCAGCGCCGGCGTGAGCCTGACGCTCAATTGACCCTGACGGCGACGAGGCGGCTGGCGTGTCTGGCTTTGATGATCTGGCTCGGGGCGGCGGCGGGCGCCGCCGCGCAGGGCGCGCCGCCTGGCGCCTACGCCGTGAAGCCGTCGGACGTCGTGGTGCCGGAGGGCGAGACGCTCGGCGAGTTCAGGCGGATGATCCAGCCGTTCAAGAACTGGACCCTGATTTGCGACGAGAGTCTCAAATCGAAGCGCCGCGTCTGCAACGTCACGCAATCGATCGTCAACGCGCAGGGCGCGGTCACCTTCAACTGGTCGCTGATCGCGACAGCCGACGGCAAACCGCTGATGGCGATGCGGATACCCGCGGCCGCCGGGGTCGGCGCGCAGATCGAGCTCGCGATGGGCGACAGCCCGGACCGCATCGTCGCGCAGACCGACCGCTGCGATGCCAGTTTCTGCTTCGCCACGGTCGCGATCGGCAATGTGCTGAGGCGGCACATCCGCGCGGCGACGCCGTGCCGCGTGTCCTATCAGCTGCCGCAAGGGCCGATCGTGCTGGAAGCGCCGCTGGACGGACTATCCGGCGTGCTGGCGAAACTGAAATGAGACGACAAGCTGCATGCGGATCCGGAATCCGGAGCGACGCATCGAAGTGCGGCACGAGAGGATGAATACGTCGATGCGATTGAAGACCCCCATCCTGATTTTCACGGCGGTTGTCGTGGCGGCGCTCAGTGCCGCCGGCGTCGTGGGCTATGCCCAGCAGATGCAGCCGGCCCAGTCGCAGCCGATGCCCCTGCAGCCGGCCACGCCCGCGCCGGCCAAAAAGCCCGCCGCAAAGCCGCAGCCGCACAAGCAGCGTCCGCAGGAAGCACCGACGCTGCCGTCTGCCGCGGCATCCGTTCCGCCGCAGCAGGCAGGCCAGCAACCGACCGTGTTCGACGAGCACGCGCGGCAGGGCAACATCGTGACCTGCGCCAATCTGTTCGGGACGCTCGGCCGCGGCCTCGCGATGAATTCCAATTACACCGCGCAGTCGCAGTGGGACGCCAAGGCCGGCAATTCGCATTCGGTGCAGTCGCTGGTCGCGCTCGCACCCAACCAGTCCAGCCAGGCCACCCCCGCCGCCAATCAGCAGGCCGCCGGCATCGTGTTTGCCGCGCCGGTCGGATCGTCCTGCGAAGGCAATCTGGTGCGGGTGACGCCGCGGACGGAGAATTGCTCGACGGTTGCCGCCGAGCTCGCCAAGCTCAACGGACAGACCGGCGCGCTCGGTGAACTCGCGACGATGGCACTGCCGAACGGCGCGCAGGTGGTGCTGATTCCGCTGGGCAACGCCTGCGTCGCGGTGACCGCGCTGCGGGTCGCCGGGTAGCGCTGCTGCTCAACACGGTCGACCCTTGCCGTCGCCGGTCAGCCCGGCTGGCCGCGCCGCGTCGGTCCTGCCGATCTCACCAATGACGCCAGCGATGATGCCAGCGCGGGTAGCCGCCGCGATAGTAGGCGTATGCCGGGCGCACCACGTGACGATAACGGTAGCCGTAATAGGCCGGCCGGTATCCGCTATAATATGTCGTGGTGTAGCCGCCGCCCCAACGATACGGCGCAGCGTAATAGCCGTCATCATAGGCATAGCCGCCGTACCCGTAATAGGCGGGCGAATAGCCGTAACCGTAGCCGGGGTAGCCGTAACCATAGCCATAGCCCGGATAGCCGTAGGCTGACGAGGCGAGGCCGCCGACGACTGCGCCGGCAATCAATCCGCCAGCGAGCGCGGGACCCCACCCCCACCCGCCGTGTCCCCACCGTGCTTCGGCGGGCGCCGGGGCTGCGATGGCGCTCACCCCAAGCGCACCGACAGTTGCAAGAACAAGGCCTGTCTTCCTCATGGGATCCTCCTCGATGATGATTGCCCAGCCGGTCAACGGGGTAGGGGGGCATTGGTTGCGAATGGCGGCGCCTGCAACGAACCCCGGCCTGCAACAAGCCTGGCTGGCGATGTGGGCGCAGTGGTGCTGCCGTTGACGGCGAAGCAAATGTTCAAAGCCGAACGGAACCTGTTCCGATCTTCCGCCGGTCGCAGCGGATGATGATCCGCGCGAGCTCGCTGAACATCGACGTGACGGCGAACCCACGCTTCATTTCAAAACGGGAAAGCGCGGCCATCGGTTCCTGAAAGATGATCGCGCGGCAGTTCCCTTGGCGCGAAATGTCGCGTCGCGCCGGCATCTAGGAACGGTGCGGGCGGCGACGCTGTTTCCTCACAAGGCAGGTTCACCGGTGAGTCGCGCGCGCCGCTGCGTCGTGTCGCTCGCCGGCTTTGTTGGAACGCGGCCACGGCGTGGAGCGCGCCAGCCATTTGGCGCCAGCTTCGCAATCCGGCCAGCCGCTAAACTGCAGGAGGAATCGGTAATGCAGAGCAAGATGATGAAGAGCAAATTTCTGCTGACGACGGCCGTGCTGTTGGCCGGCGTCAGTCTCGCTTCGGCGCAGGGCTGTCTCTTATACACATCTGACGCTGCCGACG